>NZ_KQ976354.1:1891220-2175963 GCF_000346485.2 Scytonema hofmannii PCC 7110 | reverse complement strand
GAGTGCCTTAGGGAGCGCGAACACAGGTGGTGCATGGCTGTCGTCAGCTCGTGTCGTGAGATGTTGGGTTAAGTCCCGCAACGAGCGCAACCCTCGTACTTAGTTGCCATCATTAAGTTGGGAACTCTAAGGAGACTGCCGGTGACAAACCGGAGGAAGGTGGGGATGACGTCAAGTCAGCATGCCCCTTACGTCCTGGGCTACACACGTACTACAATGCTATGGACAGAGGGCAGCAAGCATGTGAATGCAAGCAAATCTCACAAACCATGGCTCAGTTCAGATCGCAGGCTGCAACTCGCCTGCGTGAAGGTGGAATCGCTAGTAATTGCAGGTCAGCATACTGCAGTGAATTCGTTCCCGGGCCTTGTACACACCGCCCGTCACACCATGGAAGCTGGTAGTGCCCGAAGTCGTTACTCTAACCATTCGTGGAGGAGGATGCCGAAGGCAGGACTGGTGACTGGGGTGAAGTCGTAACAAGGTAGCCGTACCGGAAGGTGTGGCTGGATCACCTCCTTTTAGGGAGACCAACTTTTCAGTTCAACAGTGACCAGTGACCAGTGACCAGCAGAAAAAGGTTGTTGGGAGCGAGTCAAGAGTGAAACTGAAGGGACATCCCAGGTCGTGCGTCAGGTGAAAGCAGCTTCCAAACTAGAATTGAGGTTCGATTTGGGCTATTAGCTCAGGTGGTTAGAGCGCACCCCTGATAAGGGTGAGGTCCCTGGTTCGAGTCCAGGATGGCCCACCTGACATCAGTAAACAGTAACCAGTGAGCAGTGACCAAAGTTAAATTTACTGGTCACTGGTCACTGGTCACTGGTCACTGAAGACAGGGGGGTATAGCTCAGTTGGTAGAGCGCCTGCTTTGCAAGCAGGATGTCAGGAGTTCGAGTCTCCTTACCTCCACCTACCGCATTTTTCAGCCAGAAAGATTCAAAGCCAGCGCTTGCGTTGTTTCAACGCGTGGGACTATTGAAATGGCGAAGAAGCGGAAAATGATTCAGAGCAAAAATGAGGGAAATTCCAGCACCGTGATATCACAGATATCAGACTGCTGGGGAAAAAACCAGCCAGAACCTTGAAAACTGCATAGAGACGCGATAAGTTAGTGACCAGTGACCAGTGACCAGTGAGAAATTGTTGTCAAACTGAGAACTGAGAATTGGTCAGTGAACTAGAGAAAGCTTTAAAGTGGTCAAGAGAATCAGGGCTAATGGTGGATACCTAGGCACACAGAGGCGAAGAAGGACGTGGTTACCAACGAAAAGCTCCGGGGAGCTGGAAGCAAGCATTGAGCCGGAGATGTCCGAATGGGGCAACCCAATAAACTATTGTAGCGAACCCAGTGAATTGAAACATCTTAGTAGCTGGAGGAAAAGAAATCAACAGAGATTCCCTGAGTAGTGGTGAGCGAAAGGGGAAGAGCCTAAACCAAATTGCATGCAATTTGGGGTCGTGGGAAAGCAATGTCGAATCTAGCGGTTAGACGAAGCAGCGAAATACTGCACCAGAGAAGGTGAAAGTCCTGTAGTCAAAAACTCAAGGATAGTAGCTTCATCCCGAGTAGCATGGGGCACGAGGAATCCCATGTGAATCAGCGAGGACCATCTCGTAAGGCTAAATACTACTGTGTGACCGATAGTGAACAAGTACCGCGAGGGAAAGGTGAAAAGAACCCCGTCGAGGGGAGTGAAATAGAACATGAAACCGTTAGCCTACAAGCAGTGGGAGTCCGATTCAACGGATGACCGCGTGCCTGTTGAAGAATGAGCCGGCGAGTTATAGGTACTGGTAGGTTAAGTTGTATGACGTAGCCAAAGCGAAAGCGAGTCTGAACAGGGCGAGATATCAGTATTTATAGACCCGAACCCGGGTGATCTAACCATGTCCAGGATGAAGCTTGGGTAAAACCAAGTGGAGGTCCGAACCGACCGATGTTGAAAAATCGGCGGATGAGGTGTGGTTAGGGGTGAAATGCCAATCGAACTCGGAGCTAGCTGGTTCTCCCCGAAATGTGTTGAGGCGCAGCGGTAACAAAAAAAACTGAGGGGTAAAGCACTATTTCGGTGCGGGCTGGGAGACCGGTACCAAATCGAGATAAACTCTGAATACTCAGTGGTAAAGTTACCAGTGAGACGGTGGGGGATAAGCTTCATCGTCAAGAGGGAAACAGCCCAGACCACCAGCTAAGGTCCCAAAATCATCTCTAAGTGGTAAAGGAGGTGGGAGTGCATAGACAACCAGGAGGTTTGCCTAGAAGCAGCCATCCTTGAAAGAGTGCGTAATAGCTCACTGGTCAAGCGCTCCTGCGCCGAAAATGAATGGGACTAAGAGATGTACCGAAGCTGTGGATTTCAGTGACCAGTAACCAGTGAACAGTGACCAGAAAGAAAAAAATGGTCACTGCTCACTGGTCACTGTTGAACTGAACTGGTAGGGGAGCGTTCCGTCTTCGGTAGAAGCAGTAGCGGCAAGCAGCTGTGGACGAGACGGAAGTGAGAATGTCGGCTTGAGTAGCGCAAACTAGGGTAAGAATCCCTAGCCCCGAAACCCCAAGGGTTCCAGAGGCAGGTTCGTCCACTCTGGGTTAGTCGGGACCTAAGGCGAGGCTGAAAAGCGTAGTCGATGGACAGAGGGTGAACAATCCCTCACTTTGAAGTGGGAGTCGGCAGAAGACGCATGAAAGAAAGCAACGCCCTGAATGGATTGGGAGGTGTCTAAGGATGCCGAGTTGTGAAGGATAGTGCCAAGAAAAGCTCTGTCGATGATGAAAGCATCAAACCCGTACTCGAAACCGACACAGGTGGGGAAGTTGAGAAAACTCAGGGGCGCGAGATAACTCTCTCTAAGGAACTCGGCAAAATGGCCCCGTAACTTCGGAAGAAGGGGTGCCAGCGAGAGCTGGCCGCAGTGAAGAGATCCAGGCGACTGTTTACCAAAAACACAGGTCTCCGCAAACAAGCAATTGGAAGTATGGGGGCTGACGCCTGCCCAGTGCCGGAAGGTTAAGGAAGTTGGTCAGGAGGAAACTTTGAAGCTGACGACTGAAGCCCCGGTGAACGGCGGCCGTAACTATAACGGTCCTAAGGTAGCGAAATTCCTTGTCGGGTAAGTTCCGACCCGCACGAAAGGCGTAACGATCTGGATGGTGTCTCAGAGAGAGACTCGGCGAAATAGGAATGTCTGTGAAGATACGGACTACCTGCACCAGGACAGAAAGACCCTATGAAGCTTTACTGTAGTCTGGAATTGGGTCCGGGCTTGGCTTGCGCAGCATAGGTGGGAGGCGTAGAAGTATTCCTTGTGGGGAGTATGGAGCCAACGGTGAGATACCACTCTAGCGAAGCTAGGATTCTAACCCACGATTGTGAATCCAATCGGGAGACAGTTTCAGATGGGCAGTTTGACTGGGGCGGTCGCCTCCTAAAAGGTAACGGAGGCGCACAAAGGTTCCCTCAGCACGCTTGGAAACCGTGCGTTGAGTGTAAAGGCAATAAGGGAGCTTGACTGTAAGAGTTACAACTCGAACAGGGTGGAAACACGGTCTTAGTGATCCGACGGCGCAGAATGGAATGGCCGTCGCTCAACGGATAAAAGTTACTCTAGGGATAACAGGCTGATCTCCCCCAAGAGTCCACATCGACGGGGAGGTTTGGCACCTCGATGTCGGCTCATCGCAACCTGGGGCGGAAGTACGTCCCAAGGGTTGGGCTGTTCGCCCATTAAAGCGGTACGTGAGCTGGGTTCAGAACGTCGTGAGACAGTTCGGTCCATATCCGGTGCAGGCGTTAGAGCATTGAGAGGAGTCCTCCTTAGTACGAGAGGACCGGGAGGAACGCACCGCTGGTGTACCAGTTATCATGCCCATGGTAGACGCTGGGTAGCCATGTGCGGAGCGGATAACCGCTGAAAGCATCTAAGTGGGAAGCCCACCTCAAGATGAGTGCTCTCACTACTATAAGTAGTTAAGGTCACAGGTAGAACACCTGTTCATAGGCAGTCGGTGTACATACAGTAATGTATTTAGCCAAGCTGTCCTAACAGACCGAGGTCTTGACCTCTGTTCAGTGACCAGTGACCAGTGACCAGTGACCAGTGAAGAACTGAGTTATGGTTAATGTTCGCTGTCATGGCTTCAATTCGCGTTTCTGTGCAGTCTTCAGGGTTTTGATTGAGCGATCAGTGATGCGAAATCTTCACAGCGATCTGAGTAAACTTTCTTTACTGGTCACTGCTCACTGGTCACTGCTCACTGTCTTACCTGGTGCCTATGGCTCGGGGGACCCACTCTGACCCCATCCCGAACTCAGTTGTGAAACATTGATGCGGCGACGATAGTTGGCGGGTTGCTGCCCGCAAAAATAGCTCGGTGCCAGGTTTATATATCCAACAACAGCCCTCTTCCATACAGTTAGGAAGGGGGTTTTGTTTTTTTTGCATTTTACAGTTTCTACTTTGGAAGTTTTTTGTTGAGAATAAAATACAAGCGCAAAAGCTTGATAATCCAAATAATTTCGGTTGTAGGAGTAACAATCGCATTTTTAACCACAGGTTGTGAGGAGGCTGTAGAGTATTTGCCTCCCTTACCTAAAATTGAAGTGCCATCTGGTAAACCTCGAAAACCTGCTGTTCTCGCCCAAACTTCTACAACAGCCAATATTGAGGCAACAATTAGGCAAGATATTAATAAAGTTCGTGTTAAATATGGGCTAAAACCTTTGCAAAACAATGAAAAACTAGTACAAATTGCCCGAAGGTATAGTCGGGAAATGGCTGAGAAAAACTTTTTTAGCCATACGGGAGCTAATGGCAGTACTCTATCCCAAAGAGCACAATCGGGAGGAATTATTTACTGGGTGGTAGGTGAAAATTTATTCAAAAGTACAAACATTCGGCGACCCGTACCAGTTGCAGTGGATGGCTGGATGAAAAGCCCTGGACACCGAGAGAATATTTTGCGTCCCATTTTTAAAGAGACTGGTGTCGGTGTTTGGAAAATTGGCAGTACTTACTACATTACGCAGTTATTTTTACGAGGTTAGCTCAGGTTTTCTCTCATAACGAGGTACGCAGGGAGTTCCCCAACAAACTTGTGCGGAGGGGATGTCGCTAAAAACACTGCTACGAGCACCAATCACAGCATTAGAGCCAATTTTAACTCCCGGTCCCACAAAGCAATCTGCAGCTATCCATGCTCCATTGCCAATGGTAATACTTGCTGTTTTCAATCCAAAAGCTGGATCGCGAAGATCGTGGTTTCCAGTACACAGGTAGCTTTTTTGGGAAATGACGCAGTGTTCTCCTATATGGATACAGTCAAGACTGTAGAAAACTACGTCATCTCCAATCCAACTGTAGTCACCAATAGTAACTTTCCACGGATAGGTAAAACGAGCAGTTGGTCGAATGAGGACTCCTTGACCTATACGAGCACCGAACAAACGCAGCAAAGCACAGCGCAAACCATTTAGAGGGTGAGGTGTGAGAGGAAAAGCGATCGCTTGTACAAACCACCACAACAAAATATACCAACCGGGTCGCCCTCGGTCAAACCAAGATTGATCGTATTTGCGCAAATCTACAAAAGTTTTGTCATTTGTCATATGAAAAAAATGTTAGTGGTTAGTGGTTAGTGGTTAGTAGTTAAAAATGACTCCTAACTACTGTACGGGCGCAATGCCTTGCGCCCCTACTAACCACTAACCGTTTCACTGTGTTACTGTTTGCCCTATTTCTTTAGGTAAAGAGGGGGACTGTACAATGGGTTGGGATGAGGTATTTAAGCGCCCATTGTGTTGGCGTAATTCGTAAAGTTTAACGCCAATTTGATATTCATATTGACTTAAGAGCCGCCCGTAGATGTATCCTGCTCTGCCATCTAAAAACCCACGTTGAATAATATAGAATAAAACAAACCGTAACAATGGTTTAAATGGCAATCGTACCCAAACTTTTTTCAAGAAGCGCTTGCGTTGCACGGCATCTCCAAAGAGACTTGCACCGATAGTGCCGTTATCATCTTTGCCTGTGAGCAAATTGTGATAAACACGGGCTTCCCAGTTAGAATAACGGTTGTGGCGCTCTATCCAATGGAATAAGTCACGGAAATCCTCATGTATCATATCATGTTTGAGGTATCCAATTTTTCCATCTAAAATAACGTGTTCGTGAACTTCGTTATCGCCTGTATTGGGAATATCTTCAGTGTTGAGGTTTTCGTAACGACCGTTTTTGTGCTTAAACAAACGCAAATTCCAATCGGGATATTTGCCTCCATGACGAATCCATGTCCCCAAGAAATAAACTTTACGGTTAAGGTAATAACCATTGAATTCAGGATTTTGAATGGCTTGGGCAATTTCACCCCACAATTCGTCTGGAATGCGTTCGTCACAATCAACAATGAGTACCCATTCGTTACGAAAAGGGATGTTTTCTAAAGACCAATTTTTCTTTTTTGGCCAACGTCCATTGAAGTGAAATTGTACAACATTTGCACCATAATCTTGAGAGATCTCAACGCTTTTATCGCTACTTTGGGAATCAACAACAAAAACTTCATCTGCTCTTTGAACACTTGTCAAACAAGCAGGTAAATTGGCTTGTTCGTTTTTAGCTGGAATCAGTACAGAAACTGGTATTTTGGAAGACATAATAAATAAGCTTTATTTGTTATCTTTTTTGGATGTAAGTAGAAGACCCTTAATAGCAGCGTTTAAATAACCAATTTGACCATAAGCATAGACAAGTTTATCAAAGCGTTCTGCAGGGTCTGAAAAATGTTGCAATGATTTGTACAACCCACGCAAGAACCGCTCGCTGCCACGCAGCAATTGACCTATACCCGCTTTGCCAATCAGTTCTTCCCGGTAGCAATCGCTGATACCTTGCCACCAGCCTCGATTCAGGAACCAAGAGCGTTGAAGGCGTTCGGGCGCAACGTTATGAGCCACAAGTGCGTCAGGAAGGTAAGCAACTTGCATCCCTCGCTCAAGAGCAAGTTCGGTCATGTGCAGTTCTTCATGAGATAATAAATTTTTACCAACTCGACCAAGATTAGTATCAAAACCTCCTATTTCTTCAAGGAAACTACGGCGGATAGAGTAATTCAAGCCTCTAGGAGTCGATCCTGAGTTTTTGATGTAGACGACGCTATTGCCTAGATCGTATGCTCCTAAGTTAGCTTCTAATCCCGTAGATAGCCAACTTGGGGGTTGTGTTCCTTCAGACCACAGTAGGGTAACTTTGCCGCCTGCAATTGCTAACTTGGGGTTATCTTGATACGCAGAGTACAAAACTTGCAGCCAGCGCGAGCTAGCTTCTGCATCGTCATCCAAGTACGCTAAAATTTCCCCACTAGCCACTTGAGCTCCTGTGTTGCGGGCTACGGAAAGTCCCAGAACTGGTTCAAAAACATACTTGAGGCGAGGATCGTGGTTTCTTTGTTCAGTAATTTCACGGGTGCGATCGCTCGACCCATTATCCACGACTACCACTTCAAAGTCTCCGGCAAAATCTTGTGCCAAAAGACTATCTATGGCAGCCCCTAAGTATTTTTCTCGGTTGTGAGTACAAATAATGGCAGAAATTGGTATTTGTGGCATATGAGTCATCAGTTATCAGTTATCAGCGATTGGTGAGCGGTTATGAGCCATGACTAATAACTCGTCACTGATTACTGTTTTAGCCTGCTCTGGAGCTAATCTATACCAAAGATTTACATCTCACCAACCGAGTTTTTTCGGAGAAAACGAAATAATCCTTTATTTTTCTTGTATTTTCTTTGAAAAGGGGGTTTGAAAATATTTTCAGAAGCGAACATTTGTACTCTTGTACCCGACCATTGGAAGGCGGGCGGGGACGCCCGCCCCACAAGAGTTACTAAGGTTGTGCAAATTCAAGAATTATTGGTTTACTGTGCTTGAATGTGACCGTGCAAAATCACAAGAGTTTCTGCGAGTTGTGCAAGACGGGTTTCCAAATATTGCTTGCGTCCTAGAAGTTGGCGCAGTTTCTGGTAACGTGCGATCGCTACACTTACGCTAGCAACTTGTTCTTGCGGACACGGACGTGACCAAACTCGACCTGAGGTATCCAAACCACATAAACGATACCCAGTACGAGGTGATTGACTGGCAACATTACTGTCTGATGTGCAAATTTCTTCTACATAATCCATAAGGCGATCGACTTCTCCATGGCGGAGTGTTGCGGTTCCTCCTTGTTGCGATTCGCGATCGCGAGACTCTAACCAACCATTGACAATAGGTCCTTCTAAATAAATATCTTGAATTTGCTTAACAATTCCTTGTAATTCTGTTTGCCAAGAAGCAACAGTTTCTTGGATTTCTAGCAATATATTCATTGCCAATCCTGGATTAGCTGCATTGCGATGGCTGGAAAAGTTGGGAGTTTTCAACTTTGGAAGACTGGGTACTTTGCAACTGCTTTCTTGCGCTGGAAAAGTCTGCACGGAATTATCGTGAGGGGGTAACGCCTGGTCTGGTTGCGTAGGTAACTCACTTTCAGATGGTATTTCAGTACTAGAAGATGCCTCTGATGTGCCAATGCTAATCCGAAACGATAGAGCTTTCTTGCTCGAAGTATCTGGTTCGGTGGAAGTAGTGTTGCGAGTCCCCAGATCGTGTAAAGTGGCTTCTATGCGTTTTACTCCTGTTCTCATATGAGTATCTCTATAAAGGATGAAGGATAGCTCGTGCCAGTCATTCTATTTAAAGTGATTGGGTTACAAAATGCCAGTCTTGAAATAAAAAAATTTGGTAAATAGCTTTGAGTAAAATCATCTTAGTAACAGGACCGACACGTTCTGGTAAAAGTGAATGGGCAGAAACTTTGGCAGTACAGTCACACAAAGCAGTTGTCTACATAGCAACGGCAACTCTGGATTCAGATGATGAAGAGTGGATGCAACGCGTTCAACAACACCAACAACGCCGTCCCCAAAATTGGGTGACGTTGGAGGTGCCATATGAATTGTCAGCTGCACTTGCGGAAGCTAAACCAAATACCTGCCTTTTGATAGATGCGTTGGGAACTTGGGTTGCTAATCTTTTAGAACAAGATGATTGGAACTGGCAAAATACCGTTCAAGAGTTGTTAGATACCGTGCAGCTTGTTGCTGCTGACATGATTTTTGTTGCAGAGGAAACAGGCTGGGGTGTGGTGCCTGCCTATGCGGCGGGGAGAACGTTTCGCGATCGCTTGGGTTCTTTGGTGCGTCAGTTAGGTGGAATTTCGGATACTGTTTATTTGGTGACTGGGGGCTATGCTCTTAATCTCAGTGTGCTGGGTTCTCCGCTATAGGATGGAGTGGGATGAGGAAAATAAGTAGCAGGAGATGAAGTAATCGTTACAAAAGCTGGTCAGATCTGTTCATTTGCATCAAAGTCGTGTTGATGAAGATATTCAAACCGATATTTATCAAGCCACTTTACTTCATAAAGAATTGGCTCAGTATGATGAATTCTCGGCAATATGTGTTCTGTGGAAGTTGATGAATCTCAACTGACTGGATGAGTGGAGGTGTACAGATATATACTTAGTTGATGGGCAGTACGTAAATTTCATGACAAAAAACCCTTTTGACCAATTTTCAAAGCAGTACTTTGAAGAATTTTTATCTCCCTTAGGTGAGGTGAGGATAAATTATGAAATTCCCGGAGAACCAAGGTTTGTGGATATTTGGTTTACGCCATCAACTCCGTTGATAACATCTACACGAGAATTAGGAATCTTAGGACGAATAGCCGCAACACCGTGTTTACTAGAACCGTTTCGCAAACAACCAACGGAAAGAGAAATTCGCAGTTGTCTGGGAAAATTAGTTCACCTCGAAGCCGAGTTGCAGCGTCAAGCGAAGCGCAATGAAGAAACGATTCCTGAGGATGAACTGCCAAGATTGTGGATTATTGCAACGACGTGTTCGGATGAGTTGCTTGATAAATTGATAGTGAGGGAGGATGAAACTTGGCTACCGGGGATTTACTTTACATCAAAAGTGTTGTTAACAGGGATAATTGCTATCGATAAGTTACCACGGAAAAGAGAAACTTTGTGGTTGAGAATATTAGGTAAAGGGCTGATTCAGCAACAAGCGATCGCCGAGCTCATGGCGCTACCCAAACAAGACAACAGACGCGCTGCTATTGTCAAGCTGCTGGCAAGATGGAAAGTTAGTATAGAAGTAAGTGGTGAGATAGATGCCGAACAAAGGGAACTAATTATGAACTTATCACAAGCCTACTTAGAATGGGAACAACAGACCGAGCTCAGGGGAGTGGAGATTGGCAAGGAGATTGGCAAGGAGATTGGCAAGGAGATTGGTAAGGAGCAGGATCGGCGTGAAATTTTAGAAAAATTACTTCAAGCGCGGTTTGGGGAGTTGGATTCAAACTTAGCAGCAATTGTTCAGCCAATGTCGAATTTACCAGCGATGGAGTATGCGAGTTTGCTATTGCAGTTTTCCAGCTTGTCACGCGAGGATTTATTGAAGCGTTTTGAGTCGTTGGATTGAAACTCATGCCATCAAGCTCAACGGGAGCGATGTTCGTTCAATCTTGAGGTTCATTGCCGAGTCTTTGTTTGAGATATTGCTTGCGTCCCAGGAGTTGGCGCAGTTTTTTTTGGTAACGCGCGATCGCTTGGGTTCTTTGGTGCGTCAGTTAGTGGGTGTTACCTGAGATTCATACCACTGACCAATGATAGATGAGCGATCGTTATGAATTATTTTTAATTAATTAGAAACTATTCTTAATTGTTTATTCAAGATTCGCAACTAAAAAGCCCAAATAGAAACTGTAAAATTGTCGTATGGCATTAACAAAAGACGTTAAACGGTATCTGGCCTACTGGTTTCAGCTAGGTAAGAAGGTTGTTATAGACAACGGCGCTGCAATCTTGCAGCCAAGAGAAGTTGTTAAAGGCAATCAATACAGTGATGAATTTGAAGAGTGTTGGCGGAGGGTTACTTCGCCAGACTCAGGAGACTGTTATCTGGAAGGTACTCACGAAACAATAGCAGAGTTGCTGTCACCTGCTTGGGAAGTGGCTCCTTGCGCTCGTTGTGATATGCCAATACCTGCCAGAAACATGGGTATGCCCCCTCTGCTGTGTCCTTGCTTTGATTTAACTGGCTGGCCTAATACTGAACTACCGCAGCCTCGATGCCCAGTTGATAGCCAAGAAGAATTAAGAGCAATTCGCGATCGGCTTTTAAGTGGTATATCCTCAACAGGAAAGTAGCGTGTTTAATTGAAATTTAACAGATAATAATAGGCAAATATAGCTCAATTTCCAATGGAATCAAATACACTCAATCGTAGGGACGCAATATCTTGCGTCCCTACATTTGTCTTGTATTCATCTGAGAACCGCTATAGTCGCTCAGTACTTTCCAAACATTTTCTCAGACTTCCTCTTATTGTATGTATTTTTAGGAAATAACTAGCTTCGCAATTCTACAAATTTTTCTTCTTAACTTGGTAAGTAAGTTTACTTAAAATGTAAATGATTACTTATTTACTGCTTGATATTGTATAAATGTAAGCAAAAAGTTGAGAGCCTAAAAAAACAACCAACTCTAAGCTTATAGTTCATCAATTGAAAGTTAATTGAGGAGAAAAAACCATGCTATCAGTTGAAAAAAATGAAATGTTTACTGAAGTTACAGCTGAAGACTGTGTGACCGTTAGCGGCGGTGGACCTATTAGTTATCTTTTCTACTCGCTATTGGCACAAACCCCAGCTTCTCCAGGAGGTGTTGCATTCACAGTTGGAGAAATACAAGATGGGTGGAACATCCTAGTTAATGCTGGTATTCCTGTTAACGGTTTGATTAGTCCATAACTAGTCTAGTCAGCTTGTTTACACACGCTAAGTTGAAGAACGCGCCCTCAGTCTAAAGAAGTCAGAACCTGATACTCACTGTTGATACCAATTCTATGTGAGGTTGCACTTTATTCACTCACAAGTATCCATTTTGAGGTATAACTCCGGCTGCATGTGGGCGCGTTTATTAAACCTATCTTGATAGTCTACGTTCTATAGGAATCATAAATGATTTATGAAAAATTTTAAGTACTGTAGGTAGGGCATTGCCCACCAAAAACCGCATATGATGGGCAATGCCCACTCTACGTATATTTCAAAAATCAAATAGGAGTCCTATAGACAATGAAGGCAATTCAAAAAAAAACCATTTTTACAGAGATCGCTGATGAAGAAGCTTCTACTGTTAGCGGTGGTGGGCCTCTTAACTATCTCATCTATATGCTATTAGCTCAAACCCCTGCTTCTCCAGGAGGCACTACCATCACTTCCGGCGAAATACAGCATGGATGGAATATTTTAATAAACGCGGCTCTTCCTGTCAACGGTGTTGCTAGTTCTTCCCGCAAAAGAAAAAGAAAATTCTTATGGTGGTGATGTGGTGCTGCTTGTCTAGAGCGCCGATACAGAAATCAAAAAGGGGGCAAAAAATCCGGTTTCTCTCTGTTGGAAAGCTTAGTATCTCGTATGCTCAACTCGAAGAAACCGGGTTTTTTGCATTACTGTACCGATGCTCTAGGTGTTATTGTCAAAGCGAGTCATAAACTTGCAGCACAGCACCCTGCCAAGTTATAGTTTGTTGCTTGAACATCAGTTGTGGAGTTGCATAGCTAGCAAGCTGTTTCTATGAATTTGCCTGAAAAAATTTGAAATTATGACAAATAGATTCGGTTGTTCCAATTGTTAAATACAGGGTATTCTCTCATGTCCCAGGATTTAGATTAATAAAGTTACTTAAGGAGTTAGCATTTCAGAAAATGAACTTAAGGAGGAATTATGAAGACAATAAAGAAAAGACATCTTTTTGCAGAGATTACAACTGAAGAATCCGCTACTGCAAGTGGTGGATTAAAAGTTATAACCGTAGACTTCAAGAATAACTCTTTTACTGTGGAAGATAGAAAAGATGAGTTCAATTTTAATAGTGGTCATTACTTCTATGGGTCTGACTTCTATGATAACGGATTACCCTTTTCCGATTTCATGGGTCTTAGAGTTGAGGTAAATTGGTAACCCTGGGCTTATCTCAAAGGAAATTTTTTTGCATAGATGCAACTTTTGGTCATTCACAAGGACATCAAGACAAGCATACTGGGTATGTTATGAAATACACTCACGTTTTACAGCATAGTGAAGAAGATTGCGGTGCGGCTTGTCTTGCTGCGATCGCCAAACATTATGGACGTACTTTTACCCTGAATCACGTTCGTGAAGCAGTGGGAACCGGACAACTCGGAACAACTTTACTAGGGCTTAAACGGGGAGCGGAAACACTGGGTTTTGATGCTCGCCCAGTCAAAACTTCGCCAGAACTTTTAAATCGACTGCATGAGGCACCTTTACCAGCTATTATTCATTGGAAGGGAAATCACTGGGTTATTTTACACGGCAAGAAAGGTAAAAAATGTGTTGTTGCCGATCCCGCTGTAGGTATCCGTTATCTTTCCACACAGGATTTAGCAGAAGGTTGGGCAGATTGGTTAATGCTCTTACTAGAGCCAGATCCAATACGTTTTTTTGACAAACAAAATGATAATGTTTCAGGTTTTTGGCGTTTCTTAAAACGTATTTGGATATATCGGACTATTCTGGCGCAAGCTCTACCCTTAAATCTGATTTTGGGGATATTGTCTTTAGCATCGCCATTTCTACTGCAAATCTTAACTGATGATGTCTTGGTTAGGGGTGATACAAAGTTACTGACTACGGTGGCGATCGCAGTAGTTGTCATGAACGTTATTGGCAGCAGTCTTACCTGGGTACAATCTAACCTAATTGCTCATTTTGCCCAACGCCTGCAATTAGGACTAGTCATGGAATTTGGACGTCAAATTTTGCATTTACCCCTTTCTTACTACGAAGCCCGCCGCAGTGGAGAAATTGTCAGCCGCTTGCGAGATATTGACCAAATTAATCAGCTAGTTGCTCAAGTCGTCGTTAGTTTACCCAGCCAATTTTTTATTGCCTTGGTTTCTTTAGGCTTCATGGTTTTTTATAGTTGGAAACTAACTGTTGTAGCTTTCTTCATTGCTGTTGTAATGACACTATCTACAGTTATCTTCCAACCAAATTTACAGCAAAAAACCCGTGATGTTTTAATCACAGAAGCAGAAAACCAAGGCGTTTTAGTAGAAACTTTTAAAGGCTCGCTCACCTTAAAAACGACGACAGCCGCACCTCAGTTTTGGGATGAATTTCAAAGTCGATTTGGTCGTCTTTCTAACCTGACATTACGTACAATTCAAATCGGCATTATCAACAGTACCTTTTCTAGCTTTGTTTCTGCAACTGGTAGCGTTGTTTTGCTTTGGTTTGGTGGCAATTTTGTAATTAATCCTATTGAAAACCTGAGTATAGGGCAACTACTTGCCTTTAACGCAATGAACCACAATTTTCTAGGATTGATTGGTACTGTTATCACCTTTGTAGACGAATTTACTCGTGCCAAGACTGCAACCCAACGCTTAACAGAAGTTATCGATGCTACACCAGAAAATGAAGGCGATGGCAAAAAGCCTTTTGCCAAAATTCTTAGCGATGCTGACATTGTTTGTACAAATGTTAATTTTCACTATGCTGGTCGAATTGAGCTATTAGAAGACTTTTCCTTAACTATTCCTGGAGGTAAGGTAACTGCCCTCATAGGTCAATCTGGATGTGGTAAAAGCACTTTAGCAAAATTAATTGCGGGGTTATATCCGATCCAATCTGGGAATATTCGTATTGGAATTTATAACCTCAATGACCTTGCTCTTGATTGTCTGCGCCAACAGGTAGTTCTTGTACCACAAGACGCTCACTTTTGGAGCCGTTCTATTGTTGAAAACTTTCGTATGGGAGCACCCTATGCGACTTTTGAGAAAATAGTGAAAGCTTGTCAAATCTCTGATGCCGATGATTTTATTAGCAAACTTCCTGATAAGTATCAAACTGTTTTAGGAGAATTTGGAGCCAATATTTCTGGTGGTCAACGCCAAAGACTTGCCTTAGCAAGAGCGATAGTTACCGAGCCAGCAGTCCTTATTTTGGATGAATCTACTTCTGGACTCGATCCGGTCAGTGAATCAAAGGTCTTGAATAGATTGCTACAACACCGTCGTGGAAAAACCACAATTTTGATTACCCATCGACCTAAAGTGATTAACAGAGCGGATTGGATTGTTTTGTTAGAGCGTGGACAGTTGAAAATTCAGGGTTCTTTAGAGGAATTACGCTCTACGCAAGGCGAGCATTTAGACTTTTTAATTCCTTAGCTAACGACTAATAGCTCATAAATAATTTTACTAAAAACCCAATTAGCTAGTAATAATTAGGTGCAAATTATGCTCTATACCCACACTCAAAAATTTCTTCCCTCTACTTACTGCGACGAGTTTCTACCTCCTGTCAGTCGTTGGACATCTTTAGCTGGAATATCTCTTATGGGAACTGTGGGTGCGGTAGTTGCTCTCTCATCTTATACTAAATACAACGTCACTGTGAAGACTGGAGCTACCGTGCGTCCTACAGGTGATATCCGTTTAGTGCAACCGTTCATAGAAGGTACTATTAAAGGTATTTTTGTTAAAGAAAATCAAGTTGTTAAACAGGGTGATGTCATTGCTCGACTTGATGACCTGGAATTACACATCAAAAATACTCAATTGCAAGGCAATCTACAAGAGGGAAACTTACAATTGACTCAAATTGATGCTCAAGTGAACGCTTTAGATAATCAAATTGATGCTGAGAAGAAAGTCATAGAATGGACGATCGCTTCTGCTAAATCTGAGTTAACACGCCATCAACGGGAATATAACGAACAGCAAATTAAAACTCAAAGTGAATTACAAGCAGCACAAGCAAACTTGCAAAAATCAGAAGCAAATTTACAAAAAGCTAAAGCGGATTTAAGTTTTGCTCGATTAGATCGCGATCGCTATGAGCAGCTTGCAGAAATTGGCGCAGTTAGTCGGCGTGAATTTGAGCAGAGAGAATTAGCTGTTGAACAAGCAAAAGCAGTTGTTGATTCCGAACAAAGAGCGATTGATATTGCTACAGCTAACTTACAGCCTGCTCAAGCAGCTATTAATCCTACTAAAGTAATGCTAGCCATAGCTAAACAAAAAATTGCCCAAGAAACAGCTAGAGGTAAATCGACTATTGCGGCTTTTCTTCGTGAAAAGAATGCCTTAATTCAAAAAAAAATTGAAATGAAAAACCAAATAAAACAAGCCAAGAAAGAACTTGAAAAAAACCATCTTCAACTTCAGAGTACCCTAATTCGCGCTACTAGTGACGGTATTATCCTTAAGTTGAATCTGCGAAATCCCGGTCAATTTGTACGTCCATCAGAATCTGTTGCTGAAATTGTACCCCATAATACGCCTCTAGTCATAAAAGCAATAGTTCCTGCTCCTGACATTAAAAATGTCGCAGTTGGTCAAAATGTGCAACTGCGAGTTGATGCTTGTCCCTATCCCGATTACGGTACTCTCAAAGGGGTTGTCACGGCTGTTTCACCAGACGCTATAGTCCCTCAAAATAACAACTCATCTACTCTCTCACCCGGCTCTACAACTCCTGTAGCCAGTTATTTTGAAGCTACAATCAAACCAAAAAGTCTCTCCTTTGGAAATAACAATCGTCATTGCTTGATACAAGCGGGAATGGATGCAAAAGCTGACATTATTTCTAAAGAAGAGACTGCACTAGAATTTATGTTGAGAAAAGCAAGATTAATCACAGATTTATAAAACATTTGTTCTAAGTAGTGAGGCGGAAATTGTGTACGCTCATAATATTTTCAATCATCTACTGTGTTACCCTCATTAAGTTTATTGCATCTTACCAGAAGACCCAAGAAGCATTACATTGGTGGTCTTACAGGCAATCTATGAAACTTTTCTTGGAAGCTGAAACAATTCGAGATACCTTGTTACAGGAATCTTTTACAATCCGCCGCAGTTTAGAACTGTTATCAGGAGATGATTGGGAGCTATCAGCGTATAGAACTCAAGAATGTTTAACAAAAGTTGAGAATTTACATCAATCTCTTGCTCAATTGAGCGAACGTTTATTCCCAACATACTTTCAAGGTAGCTTACCTTCAGCAATTCAAGGTGTACTAGAATCTTGGGCTATATCTCACCCACATATATCCTTTAATGTCAGTTTACCAACAACTTGGCAATCTGAAACTATCGAACACAGCTTGATAGTTTCTTGGTCTTTGGAAGAGGTATTAAAAATTACTGTGCCAGATGTGTTAACTCCCATCTCAATTTATATCAATTTAGAAAAACAAAAAAGTAAATCAAAATTAATATTTCAAATAACATATCCTGATGTATCTATCTTAACCTTGTATTATAGTCACTTAGAATTTGAATTTCTTAGTGAAAGTTTTAGATTTTTAACATCAGGAAAATGTTTTTATTTTTATAAAAATTTAAATATAACTTGGCATTTCTATTGGTAAGTTGTTCCACCAACGGCAATAAAATTAAGAATTATATACTAGTCTCCTGATTGTGTGCGATCGATACGAATAGTAGGGTACTTACGTATCTTGCTTGTAGGCTGTTAGGTTTTACATAAGTTATTAACCCTATACCCCGTTCTCCACGGAGTTTTAACGGAGGTAAAATATGAAACAAGTTATATCAGATAAGGCTTTGTTGAATATTTTGGTTATTGATGACCACGAATCAGTTTTAAGCGGAACTATAGATATATTACAAAAACAATATCCAGAGGCTAAATTTAGTACTGCTCTAACTTCTAAAAATGCTCTCGATCAAGTGACAAGATTAAATCCAGATGTTGTCGTTATGGATTTATCTATTCCAGATAGCCCTGGGATGTTACCACGCCCTGAGACAGGTGTTCAACTGCTAAAAACTTTAATGAAAGAATTTCCCAATTTAAATCTTGTTGTCCAAAGCGCTCATGCTAGAACACTAGTGAGAATCAGACCTAACATTGATACTCATAAAGGGGGGTTTACTGTGGCAGATAAAAGTCTTTCTAGCAAAGAAATGTTGATTAGAGTTGATTGGGCTTTACAGGGACTAACTCATACAAAAGATCTTAAAGGAATTCATGCTGGATTGGAGATTAAACCTGAGTGGCTGAAGGTGCTAACTTTGGCTTTTGAGCAAGGATTACAAGATAAAGCGATCGCCGAACAAATGTGTGTATCCGAACGTATGGTGCGACATTACTGGAATAAGCTACAAGATGCTTTAAATGTTTATCCTGAAGAGGGAAAAAATATTCGGATTCAAACGGAAATGAGAGCTAGAGACGAAGGGTTAATCGATTAGTGAAGTGGTTTTATGCCGCCAGAATTTTGGAAAAGAATCAAAGAAGAAATTACCATTTGGCGTGTAGGTGCATTACCAGGCATTATAGTAATTGGGCTGGTAATGGCTACCCGTCTCACGGGTTATATGCAATCTTTAGAATTGTTAGTTTTTGATACTTTTCTTCGTCTGCGCCCTCAAGAACCTATTGATGAACGCATTATTATTATAGGCATCAACGAAGAAGATATCAGTCGTATAGGCACTTATCCCATACCAGATCGAGAAATTGCCATTTTATTAAGAAAGTTGCATTCTCTTAGTCCTCGCTCAATTGGTCTTGATATCTTTAGAAATCTCCCTGTTGAACCGGGTCATCGCGAACTAGTTGCAGCATTTCAAGATCTTAAAAATGTCATTGCTATAGAAAAAGTTTTACCAGAACAAGTCCCTCCACCACCAGGATTACCTAAAGAACAAGTTGGTTTTGCAGATCAAATTATTGATACTGATGGTAAGTTGAGACGTAGTTTGCTAGCGACACCTACGACTAAAGACTACAAGTTCTCGTTGTCTTTGAATTTGGCAACAGCTTATTTAAAGCACGTAGGCTTCAATTTAGAAAACGGTATTCATGATGAAAATACAGTGAGATTTGGTCAGACTGAACTCCCTAGGTTTTTATCTCACTCCGGAAGCTACGTTCAAGCTGATGATGGTGGAGTGCAAGTCTTATTAAATTTTCGGAGTGGTGAAGAACGATTTAGAACTTTATCTCTTCACGATATTAAAACAGGAAATTTTAAGCCCGAATGGATACGCGATCGCGTTGTCATTATTGGTGTTGTTGCTTCTAGCGTGAAAGATTGGATAACAACTTCCACTATTCCATCTACTAAACCTGCACCAGGACGAGTTTATGGAGTGGAAGTTCTGGCGCATACGACTTCTCAAATTATCAGTTCAGTGCTTGACAGAAGAGTGCTTTTACAAACATGGTCTGAAGGGTGGGAATATTTGTGGATTCTGTGTTGGGGTGTGTTAGGAATTACTTTTGCTAGATTGACAAAATCGCCTTTCATCAATCTTTTAGCTGTTGTCTTAGCAAGTCTTAATCTTGTTTTTGCTAGTTATATACTCCTCATAGTGTGGGGTCTATGGGTTCCGACAATACCAGCAATACTTGTCTTGGCTTTGAATGGTGTTGGTATGACAGCTTTATACCAGTATGACCAAGCTCTACGTTCTAGAATGAATGCTCATCGAGATTTGATAGAACGGACATTTGAAACAATTCATAATGGACCATTACAAACTTTAGCAAAAACTTTAAAGTGTATCAGAGACAGGGATTTACCGCCAAACGAATTAGTTCCGCAACTAGAAACAGAACTCGAAAAGTTAAATTACGAGCTAAGAGGAATTTATGAATTTTTACAACAAGAACCTCTAACTCAAGATAGTTGTCTTTATTTAAGAAAAGGGCTATTACTTAATTTAAAAGCTCCTATTCACGAAGTTTTGTATCAAGTTTATAACTCTACTTTAGAGCGAGATTTTCCCTGCTTTAAAACACTCAGAGTGAAAATTCGGACTTTTGACCCTATAAGCGATCGCGGCTTAAGTGTAGAGCAAAAACTAGGGCTTTGTCGCTTCTTAGAAGAAGCTTTGTGCAATGTTGGCAAACACGCTAGAGGTGTCACCCGTCTTGAGGTCATTTGCACTAGCTACGAGGGTTGGTGTACTTTAAGCATTGTAGATAATGGCTTGGGAATTAACTCATCTAAAGAGGGTCGGGGAACACAGCAGTTTAGAAACTTGGCTAAACAATTGAAAGGGAAATATACGCGTTCTCCCCGGTTTCCAAAAGGCACTCTCTGCGAGTTATCTTGGCCTGTAACAAGGTTTTGCAGCTGGTAGTAAATATAGATAAAAAAAAGCGTGAAAAATCTAAGTAAGTGAGCTAATATCGGTATTAAAATCGAGTATATATAACAAACAAAGTTTTTAAAAAGTTACTTTTCCTCAGTAGAATACCGAGGAGGATGTGAATATGACTGACAGTAAATGTTTTTTTCACAAAATGTTAAATACTGGGTCGTTAACAACTTGTATTTTGACAATTGTACTTGTGTTAACTCAGGTGGTACAAGCCGAATACCGACCACCTGGCAATCAAAAACCACCAGGAACTAATACAGACTCATCAGGTACAAGATTTTCTGACCAAGCTACCATTGTATTGACTTATACCTTAGTTCCTTGTCTCCTCTGCCTTCTACCCTCGTTTTAACAAACTTCCCAGAGAATTGCCGTCAGTTGACTGTCACGAGTGTCAATATATAGATAGATATTGGTGCGAAATTCAGCAAGAGGAAGGCAAAATAAGGCTGTGCAGATAACATTTCTAGGGACGAGTTCCGGTATACCCACGCGATCGCGTAATGTTTCCAGTGTTGCTTTGAGACTACCACAACGAGCTCAGTTGTGGTTATTCGATTGTGGCGAAGGAACCCAACATCAAATTTTGCGGAGTGACCTAAAAGTCAGCCAACTGTCCCGAATTTTTATCACCCATATGCACGGCGACCATATTTTTGGTTTAATGGGTTTGCTTGCAAGTTGTGGTTTAGCTGGTAGTGTGGAACGTGTTGACATCTACGGTCCGCCCGGATTAAATGACTACCTACAACTAGCCTCGCGACACTCCCACACCCATTTTTCCTTCCCCATCAAAGTTCATGCTGTCCGTCCCGGAGTTGTCTACGAAGATGAGGAATTCACTGTGACTTGCAACCCCTTACATCATCGCATCACCACCTTTGGTTACCGAGTCGTAGAAAAAGACCGTTCCGGACGTTTTGATGTTGAAAAAGCTAAAGAGTTGCAAATTCCACCGGGACGCATTTACGGACAACTCAAACGTGGTGAAACAGTCACTCTTGCAGATGGACGAGTTATAGATGGCAAAGAATTGTGCGGACCGACAGAAATTGGACGCAAAATTGCCTACTGTACAGATACAATTTACTGTGAGAATGCAGTGGAGTTAGCACGGGACGCTGACGTGTTAATTCATGAAGCTACTTTTGCCCATCAAGACTCAGAGTTAGCTTTTCAGCGCTTGCACTCCACAACAACAATGGCAGCGCAGACAGCCTTAGGGGCTAAGGCACATCGGCTCATTATGACACATTTCAGTCCTCGTTATGCTCCTGGAAATTCCATAGAGTTGAAGGATTTACTTGAGGAAGCCCGTGCTATTTTTGCCAAAACAGACATGGCTTATGACTTTATGACTTATGAAGTACCCAGACGGCGAGAGAAAATCCTGAACGCTGAAAATATAATTCATAATTCATAATTCTTGGGTATTTTAATCACAAACTCAGCACCTTGTCCGGGTGCTGACGTACAAATCAATTGTCCACCATGCTTTTCAATAATCTGGTAGCTAATCGACAGCCCCAAACCCGTACCGGAACCTACAGGTTTTGTTGTAAAGAACGGATCGAAGAGCTTAGACTGTACCTCTAGTGAAATACCCGGTCCATTGTCAGCAATGCGAATGATCGCTTCGTTGGCGATCGCTTCAGTACGAATGTGAATTGTTGGGCATTGGGCATTGGGAGTTATTTCTATGTCCATAGCCCCATGCCCTTTTACGTCTTTTAAAGCATCAATTGCATTAGTCAAAATATTCATAAACACTTGATTTAACTGTCCGGCGTAGCATTGCACAACAGGTAAATCACCGTATTCTTTAATAACTTTGATTCCAGGGTTTCGCCCTGAACCTTTCAATCGGTGCTTCAAAAGTAATAACGTGTTATCCAACCCCTCGTGAATATCTGCATCTGCCATCTCGGCTTGCTCTAAATGGGAGAAGTTCCTTAATAGTAAGACAATTTGTCGGATGCGATCGGCTCCAATCGTCATAGATGACATCAGTTTAGGTAGATCTTCTTGAAGGAAATCAAAATCAATCGCCTTCAAAGTTGTTTCAATTTCCTTCACTGGATGGGGATAATAATTCTGATAAACTTCAACTAAGTTCAGTAAATCCTGCGCGTACTGATTAGCGTGGACGAGATTGGCGTAGATAAAGTTAAGCGGGTTATTGATTTCATGAGCAACCCCAGCCACCAACTGACCCAAAGCGCTCATTTTTTCGTTTTGTATCAATTGAATTTGAGTGCGAGTCAGTTCTTTCATCGCTTGCTCTAGCTGTAGAGCTTTCTTTTGTTCTCTTTGTGTCAGTGCTAAAAGAACCGACTCATTGCGCTTGCGTTCTAGTAACCTAATAATTTGACGACTTAAAGTTTGTAGCGTCTGTATTTGCAGCTGAGTGAGTTTGCGGGGGACAAAGTCAAGCACACAAATGGTTCCTAGCGTGTAGCCTTCTTTTGCAATCAACGGTATCCCCGCGTAAAACCGAACGTGCGGTGGCAAAACAACAACTGGATTTTTAGCAAACTTTTTATCCGTTAACGTATCTGGGATAATTAACTCATCACTATTTTGAACGACAAACGGACAGAAACCAGAATCCATGGGTGCTTCCGTAACAGACGCACCAACTTTTGACTTAAACCACTGGCGCTTGTCATCTACAAAAGTAATTAGCGCCACTGGAGTCTGACAAATTTGTGCCGCCAATTTGGTCAACTCATCAAAGTCTGCTTCATCAGGAGTATCAAGAATTCCATACTGGTGCAGTATTTTAAGCCGGGATGTTTCATGCTGCAAAGAGATAGGCATTTCATTGGATTGTTTCAGCATCGATTTCAGCGATCGCATTCACAAGAATTAACGGCAGAAGCTCTTTTGAGGTCAGTGCATCCCAATAATTAAACGCCGCGCTTCAAATAGATGTTTAGCGCAAGCTTTCCGGTAATTTTTTATTTAGATATCGACATATTGTACACAAATCTTATTCTTGCAAACCATAAAAATTAAATTTTTATAGTTAGTTAATTTGCTTTTCCGGAAGTTTTTAAAAACTATTTATATATTTTACAAAATCTTTATTTTTGGATTAACTGTATATGATATAAAAAAGACGCTCTAGAGCATCGGTACAGAAATTACAAAAACCCGGTAACTTCATCGTTGAGCCTATGAGATATCAAGCTTTGCAGGAGAGAGAAACCGGGTTTTTTGCCTCCTTTTTAAATACTGTACTGACGCTCTAGCGATGTTCGTAATCGCGGCTATACAAGCAAAACCCACCTACGTGGGTTTCAAAATCTTTATTTTCCATTAGTCCAAGCCGCAGGGGACGAGCGTTTGTGTAATAGCGAATTATATTTGCCTAATACTTTCCAAACATCCGGAAAGGAACTGATTATCCGCAATTCTTTGAAGCTTTTTACAAAAACTTTAATTTCAAAAAATAATAAATTGAGTATTTTTTTGATTGTCATTTTATTTAAAGTACTAAACTACACGTGTATCTAGTTTTTATTACTTAAAAAAAGATGTTCTCTGTTTCTTAAGGCTAATGAGTCCGCCTACGCGGACTTTGTTTGTATAGCAGCGATTCTGAACATCGCCGAATATTTTTTTCCAAAATTGGGATGCTCCCTAAGTATTTACTAAAAATCAACAAGGTTCTTTTCAATACAGCAAAATTTATGACTTTCCCTAATCTTATTGTTAAGTGTATAAATAGATTACTCAGCAACGGCAAAGCAATGCCAGAAAGATTATTAACAATATGATAAAGATGAAGAGAAAGGGTTGACGATTTTGATGTTTTAACTTAGGTTGAAATGAAAAAGAAAAATGTTAGAGGTTGAGTATTGCAAGTGTTGTAAGCTATATCAACAATGATTCTTTATTGAGGAGTCAACTCATTTACGCCTCATTTCTTCAGTAAAGAATTACATTTCAGGAAAAAAATGGCAAGTATTTTTCTCACTAGAGCGCCGATACAGAAATCACAAAAACCCGGTTTCTTCATCGTTGAGCATACAAGATATAAAGCTTTCCGACAGGGAGAAACCGGGTTTTTTGCCTCCTTTTTGAATACTGTACGGACGCTCTAGATTGTAAAAATTATTTGATATTAGAGGAACTTGATAGTGACTGATATTGGTTTGGAACGTGGGAAGATAGTTGTGGTACCCCGAAAAAGTACGGTTGAGGTCAAAAAACTCTCTAAAATTCTGGTTCGTCGGCGTTGGCAAATTCTAAGTATTTACTGCACAGTCATGTCTTTGACAAGCTTTTTAGCTTTTATGGCAAAACCAACGTATCAAAGCTCTATGCAGATAATGGTTAGTTCTCGCTCTTATGAGGTAGGGCGCTCGAATTCACTTCCAGAAGGAGTAGAAAACAAAGTTGTCGCTCCTACCTTTGAAGTTATCGATCGCAATCCTCAGTTAGATCTCATGCTGAGTTCCAAACTGATTCAAAAGGTTGTGGACTTACTGCGATCTGATTATCCAGATATCACAGTAGAAAATATCCGAGGAAAAACAGGTAAACAGGGACGTTTAACTGTCACAAAAGTAGAAGAAAATACAGAAGATAATAAACTTCTCACTCAAATTTTTGAGCTTTCTTATAAAGATAACGATCCAGTTAAAGCACAAAAAGTTCTGCTTGCCATACAGAAAGTCTATCAAAATTACAAAATAGAACAGCAAAAAGAGCGTCTTTCTAGAGGGATTTCTTTTTTAAACGAGCGGTTACCCAAAGTCAGAAATGAGATGGTTCAAGCTGAGGAACAATTAGAAAAGTTTCGGAGAAAACATAACTTACTCGATCCTGAAATCCAAGGCAAAATTCTTTTAGAATCTCTTGCTGATGTGAGCAAACAGCTAAGATTCACTCGCGCTCAACTTCAAGATGCACAGGCGCGATACAATAATCTTAAAAAAGAACTAGATTCTTCTTCCCAAAACGCGCTCATCTCTTTTCGCTTGAGTCAATCGCCGAGCTATCAAACACTCGTCAATGAAATTCAAAAGACAGAATTGGCTTTGACTCAAGAACGATTGCGCTATACAGAAAACTCTCCTGCAGTACAAAAATTAATTCAGCAGCGCGAAAACCAAGTTGCTCTTTTACAGGAAGAGATTGAGCAAACACTAGGAGAGAAAACTGAAGCACTATCAGATACACTCCTCAAACAAAAGCAGCTGTTTGCTTTGGAATCCCCTGCTATAGAGTCACCTTTGGCAATGAAAGGGCAAATGGCAGGGATTAATTCAAAACTGGTGGAAGAGCTTGTAGAAGTGCAGACAACTGCACTGGGTCTGCGTGCTAATGAAAAGAGCTTAACTGAATCAGAAGCACAAATTCGGCGAGAACTTAACAAATATCCCGGTCTCATAGCAGAATACAATCGTCTGTTACCGTTCGTAGAAACTCATCGCAAAACACTCGAGCAACTTATGACGACACAACAATCTTTAGGATTGATGGTTGCTCAAGGAGGGTATGAATTGCAAGTGTTAGAAGAACCCCAACACGGAGCTTACTTAGGCAGTAATAGGTTTCTTATTGTACTTATAGGGGCGCTACTCGGACCAATATTAGGTGTTGGAACTGCTGTACTATCTGAAACTTTAAGTGATGCCATCTCTTCTCCGCAAGATTTGCAAAAGCTGACCAATCTTCGTTTACTGGGAACAGTTCCAAAGCTACCATCATTGAGTATGGATAAGAGACAGTTTAGTCTGCCCTCTATTATGCAGAGAATACTAACTGGTTCGTCAACAAAGTCGATGTTTGACGAACATTCCCTTCTTGTTTCTCAATCCCATGAAACGCTTGATATGGCGTACCAAAATATTCAGTTGGGGTTTTCTTCTCCCTGCAAGTCTTTAATGTTAACTTCAGCAATACCAAGAGAAGGTAAATCAACTTTAGCATTGGGTCTCGCAGTTAGTGCCGCTCGTATGCATCGACGGGTATTACTCATTGACGCTAATTTGCGCGAACCTACACTGCACAAAATGTTGGATCTCTCTAATGATTGGGGATTATCCTTATTATTAGTTGAAGAAACAAACACTTCTGCCAAACAATATGTTCAACCCGTGCATCCCTCCATTGATGTTTTGACTGTTGGACCGATACCAGAAGACTCGGTTAAATTATTAAGTTCTACACGGATGAAAGAGCTGCTTGAGTTTTTTGAACAAAACTATGACATGGTACTAGTAGATGCTCCTTCTATTCTTGGAACAGTCAATACCAGACTTATGGCTTCCTACTGCAAAGGGGTTGTGATGGTAGGACGCCTCGGTCAGGTGACTTCTACTGAACTGGTTGAAGCTACGGGAATTTTAAATAATCTCAATTTAATTGGCATCATTGCTAATGCAGTGGCTCACAAATAACCCTCTTTTTCTGCAAATTTTCGCATACGAGGAAGACATTGCCTTTGATAAAAACTACTTAATGTAGAAACTGACAAGCCAAATTCTATTGAGAGTTCTTTCCAACCAACTTCTGGTGGTAAGCGTTTCAAAATTAACACTTGACAAGTCACATCAGGGCGACCTTGAATGTGAGTGCGACTCAATTCTCCATCAGAATCTGTCTCGACCCATGACCTGATTTCTTCTAAAATCGGAGGAACATCAGGTTCAGCAGATAGATTATCTACAGGGTCGAGAATTCCAGTGTCTTCACCGGAGCGGGATTGGCTGAAATTTACAGAAACTGTTCTAGCTTGTTGTCGCTGCTGGTTGCGGTAAAAGTCTTGCAATCTACGTCTTAAGTAAACGTTTAGCCAAGTGACGATACTACCTAAATCGGAGTCATAAGCTTGACCAGTTGTACTTTCACAAAGATTTCGACAAAAGTACAACCAGGTTTGTTGCAGTGCGTCTTGGTAGAAGGGAGTGTTTTCTCTCCAGAGTTTACCAGAAGTCAAGCGAATAACTTGTGTCAGCAGTTTCTGACGTTGCTGGCTTCCGGGGGGGTGTCCGCAGGCTTCCTCAACTAATCGGCGTAATAGTTCCTCCAATCGATCCATAGCAAGTTTTTGCAAAGTGAGCAATTTTAGTATCGATCGCAAATGAACTTTATAGTACTACCCTCTGTCGCGATATTTATAAGGGAGTGGGGAGTGGGGAGTGGGGAACAGCATTCAATACTACTCTCTCAAGAAACAGGGGAGTGGGGAATAGGGAGTAGGGAGTAGGGGAAAGAGTGTTTCTTTCAGTCGTCGCGGGTGGTGCGCCGCCCGTGGGATGCTCCTAAGCCTCTCCTAAGCGGAAATTAGAACCCCGGTTTCTTGAAGAAACCGGGGTTCTGACACCTTAGTAAGCGGAGACAAACTTTTTACTTAAGTAACAGCAACAGCTCCTGCAATTGCGGAAAATACTGCTGAGATGAGCGCTGTTGTAAACAACCACCAAGCTGCAGATGCTGCTGCTTTTCTGGTTTCTTCTGCTTGGCGTTGCGCTTGGCGCTTCACTTCTTCTAAGCGGTGCTGTGCTTCTTGCTGTATGCGTTCTGCTCTTTGCAAGACGCTGTTTCTCGCCCGTTCAATTTGGTCTACGATGCGGTTGGCATCTTCTTCTGAAATATCTTCACGGGAACTCAGTATTGCTACTATTGTATCGCGGTTGAACGACCCCAGGCGATCGCGCAAAGCTTCAAATCCTGCTTGGGGATCGTCAAACAATTGGCGAACATCGCGCTTCATGCTGTCGTAGTTTAATTCTGGGCGATCTAAGGAGTTGAGGTAATTGCGAATGCGAACAAAAATTCCCTCAATGACATCTTGAATGCGCCGTTGAATTCCCCTCACTTGTTCGACAAACTGTTCGCGTACTGAAATTATACTATCTGCAATCCGCGCTGCTTCCTCATCGCTCAAGTCTTCCCGTAGTTTCAGCAGGGTGATGATGGTGGAACGGTCAAATCTGGAAAGGCGATCGCTAAAGCTTTCCAACCCCACACGGGGATCGTGTAACAGTAGGTGCAAATCGCGCTTGATAGCTTCGGGGTTAAGTTCTTCCTTACCACTGAGGCGCAAATACTCTTCTAAATAAGTTTGGAAATTTTGCACTCTTTGCTGCGTGCGGGTAGCTAGACGACGGGGCGCACGCACTATATCGCTAATGGATGTTTGTACGGAATCAATGACTTGATTGACTTGTTCTTCACTCAAGTCTTGGCGCTGACTTA
Organism: Scytonema hofmannii PCC 7110; assembly: GCF_000346485.2. Lineage (NCBI taxonomy): Bacteria > Bacillati > Cyanobacteriota > Cyanophyceae > Nostocales > Scytonemataceae > Scytonema > Scytonema hofmannii. Next base: position 2,147,452 of record NZ_KQ976354.1, on the reverse strand, counting down.
ACAACTTCACCAAAGTATCTCTATCTACTTGAGACAAACGACGGCGCAGTGCAATAGCCCCTTCTCTAGGATTTTGCAACAGTCTATTTAAATCTCGTTGAATTCCTTCAGGATTTAGCTCATCTTTGCCAGTATTTCGCAGGTAATCTGCAATTGTAGTTGTGGCAGAGTCGTATTGTGCCTTAGCTTTATCTACTGCAGTTTTTGGTGCATGGCGAACGCTAGTCCAAGAGTGTTCAACAGTATTTAGGATACGGTTTGCTTGGTCTTCGCTCAAGTCTTGCCGTTGCGCCAGTAATTTGACTAAGGTATCGCGGTCAAAACGAGATAAGCGTGCTCTAATTGCGGAAACCCCTGCTTGTGGATCGTCTAGCAATCTCTTAAGGTCGGCGCGGATGGCATCAGGATTGAGTTCTTCTTTGCCAGTATTCCGCAGGTAAGACTTTAAATTCAACCACAGCGTTTCTGCTTGATATCTTGCTTGTTCTGCAACTCCTTGGGATTCGATTAAAACTTGCTCTCTCTGTTTTTCTAAGCGATCGAGTATTGCGTCTGCTTCCTCTGGGTAAATATCATTCCGCTCTAACAGTGTTTCCCGAAATTCCTGGCGGTCAAATTGAGCGAGTCGTCGAGTTAGGGTTTCATGGTCTGCGTCAGGATCTTCTAACAGGGGTTTGAAATCTCTCTGGATACCTTCTACAGTTAACTCTGATTTGGGAGTGACAAGGAGATAACTTTCTACCCGACGTTGCAAGTCTTGTACTATCTCTCTTTCTTCTTCAGCAGTTACGGCAATTATTACTTCCTGACGGACGGCTTCTAAGCGATCGCTAATACGCTGAATTTCTGCTTGAGTCAGCAGACCGCGCTGTTGCAGAATGTTAACGAAATCGCTTCTTTGAATTTGCTCCAACTCTCGCCGCACCGTTCCCGGATCGGCGGCGGCATCGTAAATGACATCGCGAAATTCTTGGGCGACTCTTTCGGAACTCAGTTGCCAAGTATAAGTGTTGTGGAGGTAATTTTCTATATCAGCACGAATGGGGCTATAAGGCTGTTTTGGTGCAGGCAAGCCTAATTTATCGGCTTGTTCTGAGACTTTATCTTTAGCTGTGGTCAGAGCACCTAGAATTTTTTCTACATCTAAGTCAGATAAATCTGCACGTCCCATGACAACACCAGTCAGTGCTGTTATTGCCTGCTGGATTGTCCTCTGAAGCGGACCGGGGGCAGTTTCTTGAGTTGCCCTTTGGTTTGCATCTTTTGTGGAACGCATTTCTTCCATCAATCGATCCAGCTTGGCATTGAGTTCATCAGTTCTGCTTTGTCCCGGTGGAAGGGATTTAAGATAGTCAGCCAACTCACTAAAGCGGTCTTGCATGGGTTGTTGCTGACCTACTACCTGTTGCCAAACACCGTACAATGTGTCAGCAATGCGGTTAACATCGCGTTTGGAAAGGTCAGTACGACTGCTAACCAATTCAATAAATTTTTGGCGGTCAATGTTGCGGAGTGCTGCGCCACCTGCTGCTGTACCACCTGCGATCGCAAGTAGTTGGGGGTCTTTGAGTAAATTTTCAAATTCTCCCCGAATCCTAGATAAATCTAGTTCTGGCGGGCGTACCATATCTAAATAATCCTCCACTCTATCGCGCAGAGTGGCAGGGTCAATAGCGCTACCAAACTCCCGACGCACAGCAGCAGCTGCTGCTTCAGCCGTTGATACCACTTGTTGATTGACAGCTTTTGCTCCCAACGCAGCAGTTGCAGTCCCCATAATTGACTGTAAGCCGGAAGTCGCCGCGTTAACCAAAGACCCAACTAAGGAACCAACCGTAGTTGAACTCACCCATACCAGCAGTAAAAAGTATGCTCCCCAAATGACTAACCCAAAAATTGCCCCCAATGCCGGAGTTAAATCCAAAAGGCTTAGCTTCACCGCCAAGAAACAAGCAAGGGCGAGAGCAATAGTGACAGAAATAACTGTCCACATACCCAACGCTGTGCCGATTTTGCGAATAGTGCCACCTACACTTCCCACCTCGCCGTGGTCTTTATCTCCATCTGAGTCAGAGGAACGACCTAAGTAGGAGATACCAGCTGCAACAGAAAGGTTTGTTAAAACTAGTTGCAGGGCAAAAGCCAGGATCACACCAGAGATTAATGCGAAAAAAAAGCGCGGTCCAAACGTGATGTCTGGCTGATTAATAACTGGCTCTTGCGCCACCCAAAAGAGTGACTTATATAGTGCCAGTACTACGTGCGTACTATGAAACATTCTAATTCCTTCCTTGTATAGCTCAAGCTCAGTAGGGATTAATAAAATTAAAACTATGTTGTACTACCCAACTATTAATGATTAGAATCCTGGAATTCAGGTGTTTCAAGCATCCCTCCAAAGTTTGAAAATTCCCTACGGCGAGAGGTAGAAGTTATTCACCTAACCAGTGACCAGTGACCAGTGACCAGTTAATTACCTAATTTTAAGTATGGGAATTTGAAGAATGAATTAATTTGTTTTTTCAAAAAAAATGTATGAAAAATTAGATCTCCGACTTCTTGGAGAAGTCGGAGATCTGAGCACTTACCCTTGTAAAGAGGATGTTTTCAAATCCTCTTTACAAGGGGGAATTGAGAAAAATCATTTCGTGTGATGTCATCCTTGTTACATTTATTTACACTTATTTTTTTTGCACTCTCTGTAGGTGGATTTAACTCAAAAAATACAGCCAATATAATCGTCCGTGAGACATGGGCGTAGTTTGTTCCCATTGGCAGAAAGCAGGAAAGTTTTCAGTAGCTACATTAAAGTCACATGGAATGTTAAGAAAATTAAACGGAGTCAAAAAATGGAAACTCGTTCTGCTACCGATTTACCACCAGTTGCTACAGAATACAACGGTGTTGACCGTAACGCCTTCCTGTTTGGTTGGAACCCTCAAACAGAACTGTGGAATGGTCGCTTGGCTATGATTGGTTTTTTAGCTTACTTGCTTTGGGATTTGGCTGGTTTTAGTGTTCTGCGTGACGTATTGCACATCATTGGTTATTAGTCAGTAGTTAGTAGGGGCGCGGCGGCCTTGCGCCCCTACCAACAAACCCTAAACTGTTGGTTTTGGTAAGCGGAACCAAAAGCACGAACCACCATTGGGACGAGGTAAATAACCAATCGTCCCTCCCCAACGTTCTACTGTAATACGACAAAAATAAAGTCCAATTCCAATCCTCCCACGATGAGTGTTTCCTTGAGAAAACTTTTGGAATAAACTATTGACATTTTCTGAGGGAACGCCAAATCCTTCATCATCAACAGTAAATAGAATATATTCTCCATCGTGCTGCAAACTTACTGTTACAGTAGATACGGGTGGGCTGTGTCGAAAAGCATTCTCTATTAAGTTTGTCAGTATCCTTTCCAAACGTGATTTATCCCCAATGACTCTCCAGTCAACTGTTATGTTGGTGTTGATAGCCAATTCTAATTGCATTTCGTTGAGTGCGAAAGATGGGGTAAAAAGTTCTATAACTTCTCGTACACAAGCTAAAGCATTTGGTGCATTAGCAACATCAGATGTAAAAGATTCTAAAGACTTAATTTCAGCAGAGAAGGCATCTAATATTTGTCGAATAAGCATTTCCTGCTTTTGTGATTGCTTCTTGCCAATTTCTAACCGTTCTTTTCCCTTGGGTGTTAGATTTTCAAACTCTAAAAGAGCTAAACAGCAATTGATACCGCTTAATTGTCCTGCGATATCGTGGATTACGCAATGTATTAAAACTTCTTTTTTTTGAGTTTCTTTAAAAAGATAATGATACTCTAACTTATTTTCTCTGGCTTTTTGTATAATAGATTGTTTTTCTATAAAAACATCTTCTTTTAATTCTATTAAAATAAATTGACGGCTATCTGCACATATAGCCACAGCTTCAAAATGATACTCTTTTCCAGAAGCATCTGTTTGATACCATAAACCTGATTTTAGTATTTTATCTCCATTAATTTGCCATAGTTCTTCAGCATCAATTAAAAACGTTTCTAAAAAGGGAAAGATATCTCGCGGTACTACTTCTGTTTCTGGGTTTATTTGTTGATGACAAAATCCCATTAACCAATCCGGTACACAACTAATGATTTTAAATACATTAGCATTTAAACGCTCTAATATTAAAGTCTTTAATATTGCAAAAATTTTTTCTGTAATAGATATAGATTCACTCATAATAGCTACCCGTTTATATAGTTAAAAATTTTCCTGTAGTAGCTTGGAATGGTTAATGTGTTGTTGAATAATGGCTATATGCATCTCATCCCAGGTAGCATCTAACACTAACACCCAATCTCCTTCTTCTGAAGGGAATAAATGGACATCCGCACAGATTCCAGAATCTATTTTCATGCAAGGGAAAAATAAGGGAACATCTTCTAGTGGTAAAAGTCCTTCTAGAAAAAAAAGGGTTTTTTCTGCTTTTTCTCCTTGTTGCAAATTCAGGAATCCATAGGCAGATAGTTGACCTCCCCAAGTCGCTATACAGCCATCTTTAGTTACTAAAAGATAGGCTAGAGAGCGTTTCTCTGCTAAAAAAGAAATGATATAAGCCGTCACTGAAGTGGGGACATCAAACATTTATTCCTCCAAGATTTTGGAAGTAAGACTTTGAAAAATTTCTTCTACATTTAAACCAGTTTTAGCACTTGTTTTCATAACTATCCAACCTTGCTGGACAAGTTGCTCAATCTCATTATTTTCTATTTCCCATTCATCTACTAAATCCCATTTATTTAAAACCAAAACGCAAGGCACCTTTCCAATAGTTTCTTCTACTCTTTGTCTGAGATTTAAAGCTTTTTCTAAGGTATGATGTCTGGTGCCATCTGCAATTAATAAATATCCAGACGAACCTCTCAAATAAGACATTCTCACTTTCTGAAATTCGTCTTCTCCATAAAGATCCCAAAGAATAAGGTTTACTTCTTTTCCTTGAAAGTTAATTGTTTTTTTATCAATTTTGACGCCTACAGTTGTTTGATATTTTTCTGAAAAAATACTGTAAACAAATTTAGAGACTAAACTCGTTTTACCTGTAGCAAAGGCACCAACCATACAAATTTTCTTTTGAAGCATATGAGCACTTCCTATCTTGTAGTACCAGATAAGAATACTTTAAAGGAAACTCTGCGCTTAGATTTCGCATCTTTTTCTTTCGATTCTATATTTGGAGGTTGGCGATCGCCAACACCTATGGTATAAAAATAACTAGTATTGATTCCTCTAGCAGATAGAGAGTTGAGAATTGTACTAGCACGAGATTGGCTGAGTACGATGTTTCTCTGTTCGCTTCCAGTGCTATCCGTGTGTCCTACGATTTGAATGCGTATTTTTTTACCAAGATATTGAGCAATTACTGAAATGTTTTGAATTTTTACTACCAGTTCTTGTAACTTTTTCTCCTCCCCTGCTAACAACTCTGTAGTTCCTTCAACAAACAACAAGCGTTTTCCCTCAATCTGTTTTTTGTACATTTCTAATTGACTCAGTTCAAACTCAATCAGATTTTTATCTTGGTATTGAGTTACACCAGGAATAAAGTGCCAGATTTTTCGTGCATCTAAAATCCAATTGCGGGGTGCAGAACCACTGGCGTTCAGAGTCCCATTTTCATCTACTTGAAATGACACGGTTGTTGGTGCTTTGAAAAATTTTGCTGCCCTTTTTTCAATAATTTGAGGTTCAAATGAAAGGTATCTTTCCCATCGACTAATTACCTCTTTAGAAGTGAAATCGAATTGTTTCATCAGCATATTAGGCTCTACAGATAATGAGTCTCGCATCCCGGAGATAAAATACTTTCCAGAGCGAGTTTCTGCTTTAATGACAACAATTCCAGCTTGGGAGTCTAGGTTTTCTAGAAAAGCGTACCAACGCATTTGGTTTCTAATAACAAAAAAGCCCCAAATCGCAATACTAAGACCTATAGCACCTAAGAGAGATAACGCATAGGGGGAATTCTTTTTACCCCGATCTTTAAACTGAGATGTCAAACAAGATTGGAGAAAAGGTTTGCTGTCAGCAAATGGTTCTGTGTCTCCATCAAAAGCAATCAATTCTCTATTTAGTCTTTGATGAATTTTTTCTATTGCATCTTGAAAAACTAATTTTAATTCACGAGGAGCATTACCCCTAATGATACCTGCTAGGACTGCGTGTGGTCCCTCTTCAATCCAAATCGTCAGTTCTCCAAAGTACAAACTATGGAGAGCATCTTCTTTGTTTGTGTTGAAAGAGTCTTTGGCGAAATCCTGAATAGCCGTCAACATTGCTGAAACTAAATCTGGATCTTGAATTGCTACCTGTAGTGCGACTATATGTTGTAGCAGCAAGCCATTTTTTTTATGAATTAGGAAAACCTGTTCCACTCGATATACCAAAGTCCGAAGCAGCACAATCTGGGCAAATGTTTTCCCAGTCACTATCGCTTCTATTCTCCACTTTAAACTCTTTGGGGATAAGCCAAATTCCAAAGTGTTATCCAAGGATTGAATCATCTCTTCGACAACTGCGATCGCTGCTTTACGGGTAGCAGGTCCCACAATAGGAAAAATCGCAGTTGCAAGAACATCTTGGTCTTTTTGAACAGAAGCGTGAATGGCATGCTCAACAGTAGGAACCATGGCATCGCTCAATTCCTTATCTTCTGCACGCTGTGCTGCTTCTGGTAGCAATCGGCTGAGATCTTCTGCTGTTATCTTTGGGTTGTCTAATCTCGCGTATATTTTCTCTAATTCTTGTGGTTCAAGACCAAAAAGCAAAGAACGAAGTTCATTTAATTCATTTGTCATTTGTCATTTGTCATTTGTCATTTGTCACTGGTCACTGATTTGAATTTAAGCGGATGGCTAGTTCCGAGAAAAGAGCAGCTAAGGCGTTACGGTCGATTTTCTCAATTTGAAGTTCTTGAGTTTCCCGTTGTAACAAAGCCGTAATCTCTTCATATTTTTCCCGAATATCATCCTGTAGTTTTTTGGATTGGTTAAGAATCTGCTCGCGAATCTCCCGGTGGTTATTATTAGTTTGTTCCTCAAATTGATTGAGTTTTTTTTCTAACGATGTGGTTAAATTTCTATTTTCTTCAGCCAGTGACTTCAAAGATTCACCGCGTTCTCCCTGTTCATTTTTAATTCGCTCAGATAGAGATTCTACTTCAGTTTTAATATAGGTTTCTAGAGAATCTAAACGGTTTTTTGTCTCTTCTCTAAGGTCAGCGCATTCTTTCCCCAAACGCTCTTCTAAGCGGGCAAACCTTTTTTCTACTTCCCGCATTTGAGTGCCAAAAAGAATATCTCTAACCTTAGTTAGATTATTACCTTCTGCAATATCTCCACCACCAAATAATGACTTATTGATATTGTTGTTTAAACCCGATCGATCTGACTCTGTTTTGTGATAGTTGTTTTGTTCTGATTCAGAGGGGTTCATAGATGACATCCTTTAATCTGTAACTAACTTTACTCTTAGCTGTTTTAACATACTGATGCCGCAATTGGTACTTACTTGACACTTCAATCTATGCCTACTCCGTAGGTTAGCATTTTTACTCAAGTAGTGCTCTTCTTGTAATCATTATTTTGTAAAGGAAGTTAACCGCTACCGCTTTAGATCCGTTTTTTAAATATATTATTTTTTAATAATTTTTTTAAATTTATTGCATAAGCACAACATAGTAAGCGATACAACCGCTCTACTATGGGGAGCATCCCAAATGTGCAAAAACCTTACTTACCCTCATCCCCTAACCCCTTCTCCCGTGGGGAGAAGGGGAATAAGAGTATGGCTTACTCCCCTCGAACAAACTGGGAGAGGGGTTGGGGGTGAGGGCAGAATGGTAAGAGTGCCAAAATGGGATGCTCCCCTACTATGTGCATTCTGTAAATTTTTAAAGCAAAAAACGAAATAGCATATATAAAGCAGAACCTATAAGTTGTAACAGCATCACTGGCAAACCGTAATGTAAAAAAGTTTTAAATGAGATGCGACGCCCGTGTTGTTCGGCAATTCCTGCAGCAACGATGTTGGCTGATGCACCGACTAAAGTCCCATTGCCTCCCAAAGTCGCACCAAACATCATAGCGTAAAAAAGTGGCAGCACCTCTGGAGGAAATTGCCCCTGAAAATTTTGTGCTAAAACTTCAGTTGGTGCCAATCCAACATTAACAACGTATTGTTTGAGTAATGGCACCATTGCTACAACGAGTGGAATATTGGGAACAACGCTAGATAGCAAACCAATGAAAAAGACGAGAGATAAAGAACCAATAAAAATGTTTTTCCCTAAAATAGCTGCTAATAATCCAGATAAACTGTTGATAACGCCAGTTTTTTCTAAGCCACCAATCAGTACAAAAATACTCATAAAGAAGATTAAAGTACTCCAATCTACATCTCGTAGTATGTTGTTGACTGTGTCAATTTTGCTTTGATGAGATAAAAGCATTGCTAGAGCAGCTCCTAACAAAGCAACAGCAGCAGGTGATACCGGAACTGGCAAATACTCTCCCGCAACAAAAAAGACTAACACGAAAGCAACTATGAATCCACCTATTGTTAAAACTCGTGGATGGTTTATTTGAGGATGTGGTAGCTGTTCGAGGTTTTCTAGCTTGGTTTTCCAGATTTTACGAAAGAGCAATGGTAATATTGCTACTATAATAATAATCGCGATCGCTCCTCCCAAACTCAAGCGCCAGAGATAATCTGTAAAGCTGATATTAATTGCGTCACCGACAATAAAAGTAGCCGGATCTCCAACTATTGTGAGTAGCCCTGCACTATTAGCTACAAACACCATAAGGATAAGCAACGGTACAAAATTAACTCCAACTTCCTCTGCAATTGGTGGAATTAAAGGTGCTAATAGCATAACTGTAGTAGCATTTGGCAAAACAGCACAAATAGGAGTGGTAATTCCTACAATTCCTAGTAACAGACGATTGCCTTTACCTTTTGCAAGGATGACTATTTGAGTTGCAAGGTATTCAAAAATCTTCGTAGGTTCAAATGCTCTGACTAGCACCATGACTCCAAAGAACAAACCTAATGTTCCGTGACTGTTGCCAATATAGCTAACAGCGTCTTCTAAAGTCATGACATTAGTAAAAACTAATAACAACGCTCCTAATAAGGCAGCAATTGTCAAGTTTACCCACTCTGTCATGACTAAGATTATAACACTTATAAATGTGAGAATACTGATGAATGCTTGCCAGTTTTCCATTATTAATTATTGGTTAGTTGTTAGTTGTTAGTTGTTAGTTGTTAGTAGTAGAATAATAGAATTATAAGCATATTATCGGAATTTTGAAAGGCAGAGAGCAGAAGGTTAGTAATTTTTTTATTTGTTTTAATATAACAAAGTTCACTATCAATACTTGTCGGTTAAGGATAGTTGAGATACCAGAACCCCGGTATCTTAAAGATACCGGAGTTCTAATTTCCGTATCTTGGAGATACATACCGGGTTTCTAAATAACTGCTTAACTGAACTGTATTGCACTATAACTACTCACAACGAGCTACTAACTACTAACCACTAACCAACATCTCTTAATTAAGAAAACCGACTTCTATAAGAAGTCGGTTTTCTTAATTATGGTAATTACAAAATTCTCGCCTCTAGAGATACTTATTCTGAACTGTACTTGGAATCCCCAGTACTGAACAAGGGAATTTGGAACCTAGATTTTGTACGATGGGATGATGTATTGAGTTACAGCCAAGGAACAATATATCAGCTGATTCTGAAACAACAACTCTTTTCAGTTCTGTTGCAACGCAACCAAACCGAAGATGAGCTTTAAAAGAACTTTTCCATTCAGCAGCTAGACAGCTAGCTTGTCTTAAAATACCTTCTGCTTGCGCGAATCTATCTATAGATTTTTCTTCCTGTGGTAGGTGTGTTGAGTTATCTTGCCATCTTGTTTGGGTTACAATCCCCGTATTCAATTCTTCCTCTGCGGAGTCCGTTAAAAGATGTTGTAGTACTTGTTGCTCGGATTTGCGACTGCTTCCCACCTCCTCTGTTGGCAAAACTTCTGCACCTCCACACATTAAACGATCTTCCATCACATACACCACTTGAACTGTCACCTGTGCTTTAGTCGCCAAACGTGTTTGGTGGGCTGTTAACAAAGCAATATCTAGCGCAGTATGACTGTTCGGAGAACTGTTATAGCCAACAATTAAATTGATTGATTTTGACGCTTGAATTTCTTCACAGACAGATGCTTTTTGTGTTGAAAGCAACACCATTTGATCGATCAAATCATCTCTTCCGATAGCGTTCTGTAGACGCACTAACAATGGCTTAATATTCACAGTTTTCTTCTCTCAGCACGAAACTACTTATTAAGGAGAAGCGGGTCAATCAATTTTGGATTTTGGATTTGTGATTTTGGATTGAAGAGAAAACACCTTAATCTAAAATCTAAAATCCAAAATCTAAAATCAATTCAGGAATCCCCAATCGCAACTGTTATTACAGCCAAAGGTTTGGGGGTTCCTTCCATTGCCGACGGAGTTAGCTGACGGGCTAAGACTGGAAGGTGTCTCTCTTGAAGGATTCAGCTTTGTCGTGTCAAGGATGAAGTAAGAAAGAGCAGTTTCTCATTTATCCTTTATCCTGTTTACAAGATGAGCCCCAAAAATTGGTTCCTCCGCTTCAAATTTCTGAAATTTAAATTAGGCTACCCACTTTGACAGTTATCAGTTATTCAGTTATCACTGGTCACTGGTCACTGTTCAGGTGATTACTCGTCTTGAGTAAAGTACTTATCTAGGAAATTCAGGGCGTGATTGCGAAGTTCAAAATACTCTTTAGAGTTTCGCATCGCAGTGCGATCGCGTGGATGAGGAAAAGGAACTTCTAAGATTTCTCCAATCTTAGCAGCAGGTCCATTAGTCATGAGAACAATACGGTCTGACATATAAATTGCCTCATCCACGTCGTGTGTAACCATCATCACTGCCTGACGATGGTTTTCCCAAATATCCAATACTTGCCGCTGTAATTTCCCCCGAGTCAATGCATCTAATGCTCCAAAAGGCTCGTCCATTAACAACATTTTTGGACGAATAGCTAAGGCTCTTGCGATCCCCACACGCTGCTTCATTCCACCAGAAATTTCATCAGGGTATTTGTCAGCTGCCGCATTCAAGTTTACCATTGCCAAGTGTTCGTTAACAATGCTGATTTTTTCAGATCTTGAGGCATCTTTGAGCACTTCATCCACCGCTAGTCGGATATTTTCTCGTACAGTCAACCAAGGTAGCAGGGAATAGTGTTGAAACACCATCATGCGTTCAGCACCAGGTTTGCGAATTTCTTTGCCATCAAGTCTCACGGAACCAGAGGTGGCTTTTTCTAAACCCGCGACAATCTTCAAAAGAGTGGACTTACCACAACCAGAGTGACCGATTACAGAAATATATTCATCTTCACCTATGGTCAAATTGACATTATCCAGAACGACAAATTGTCCCCCATCGGGGTTTGGATAGGACTTGAGTACATTGTCAATTTCTAGAAATCGAGTAGCGCCAATAGTGCGCGACTTGCTATCGGTTGTAAATGGAGTTGATTTGGTCATGGTAGCTTTAAGAGAGAGTAAAGATTTGTAGAGAAAGTTGTCTGCAATATCCCCATGGAGTTATGACATATAAAACCGAGTAGGGGCGTTTGCTCTAATCTCAAAACTGTTGAGGTACCCTACAGGATCGCTAGGATCGAAACCTTTGTTGTCTATGAAAACTTCAGGCGACTCTACTTTGAAATCTTCCTTGGGAGACTTAATACCCATTTCCGCCGCAATTTCACGATATAAATCTGCTCTCCAGCCTTGTGCGGCAAGTTTCTCGGCATTTTTGGGAAATTTCTTAATTTGACCCCAACGTGCTGCTTGAGTCATTAACCAAAGACTTCTGGATCTCCATAAAAATGTAGCGTGTTCGTCAGGGCTTTTGGGGATGTTGTCAGGAATATCGTAGAAAATGGTCGTGTCAGCAGCTTTTATGGTGCGATCCTTGCCATCAAACCCACCATAGTTGTAGTTCCCCAAAATTGCCGGACCGGTAAATTTAGTTGTTGGAGCACCTGGTTTTCTGGGTTTGGCACCAGTAAATGAACGATCTGTTATCAGTTCGGCAACTTCTTGACGGTTTTCAGGTTTACTGCAATACTGGCAAGCTTCAATCATCGCCTTCACTAAAGAGCGATAAGTTTTGGGATAATTGACGATAAATGATTCCATCACCCCCAAAAGTCTGTCTGGATGTCCTAGCCATACTTCTTTGCCTTGAGCAAAGGTAAAACCCACACCCTCATTACCAGTAATTGCACGAGTATTCCAAGGTTCTGCCACCATGTAGGCTTGCATTGCACCAATTCGGACGTTTGTCACCATCTGTGGTGGGGGAATAATAATGACCCGAAACTCTTTGAACGGATCGACTCCTGCAGCAGCTGATACATAGCGGATAAAGTACTCGTAGATGGCAGAACTTAGAACAACTGCCCAAACCTTACCTTCTGTCGGTTGCTTTTCAAAAAAGGCTCTGAAGTCCCGACCAAACTCTTCCAAAGCTCGATCGCCATATTGTGCTTTGTACTCGTACCATGGGCGCAGTCCAAAATCCCACATGGCTTTGTTCATTGTCATGGCATTTCCATGACGGTGAATTGTCATGGCTGCACACAATGGGGCATGACGAGCACCTTCAGCGCCAATTCTGGCATTGGTTACAGCACCAGAGACAACTGGTGAGGCATCAAGGCGACCAAAGATAATTCCATCACGAGATGTTGCCCAGCTCGCCTCCCGATTGAGTTTAACGTTCAGCCCGTATTTGCGGAAAAAACCTTTTTTCCAAGCAATAGCAAAGGGCGCGCAGTCGTTGACAGGCACATAACCAACAGTGAGATTTGGTTTTTCTAATGTTTTGGAATCGACAACAGGTTGAACGGCAGCAGCTTCTTCTGTTAGCCCTTTAGCGCTGCGGTCTCCAGAAATAGCACATGACGATAACGCCATTCCAGCTGTTGTTGCCCCTATTCCTACCAAAAACTCTCGTCGATGTAAAAGATTTTCGTTATCGGCTTTGTTCATAAAAAATTGTTAATGGTTAGGGGTTAATTGTCCGTGGTTAATGGTTCTACTAACTACTGGGCGCAAGGCATTGCGCCCCTACTAACCCTTAATTAACTTGCTGTTGCTCCCGGACGACGAGTCACTAACTCTTGAATTTTGCCGACTGCAAAATCAAGCAATAGCCCAGTTAAGCCAATGACCAATACGGCTAAGAATACTGAACTCAAGTTGAGACGACTCCACTCATCCCACACAAAAAAGCCGATTCCAATACCACCCGTTAGCATTTCTACAGCAACGATGACTAGCCAAGCAATTCCCAAGCTGATCCGCAAGCCAGTGAAGATATATGGTAGACTTGCCGGCCAAATAATTTTTGTAATTCGCCGCCAACGTGGGATTTCTAAGACTCGTGCCACATCTATATAATCTTTGGGAACGCTTGACACGCCCAGTGCAGTGTTGATGATTGTGGGCCACAAGGAGGTGATGAAAATGACAAAGATGGCTGATGGATCTGCCAAATTAAAGATAGCTAAGGCAATTGGCAGCCAAGCCAAAGGAGATACAGGTTTAAAAATTTGAATGACTGGATTGAGAGAAAGCATTGCCGTCCTAGACATTCCAATCAAAAATCCCAGGGGAATTGCGACCGCAGCACCCAATAAAAAACCCAGCAATACCCGTCGCAAGCTTGCGAGCAACAACCATCCAATTCCTAAATTCCCCGGTCCTCTTTGATAAAACGGGTTCAGAATGTAGTCCAAGTTGGCAACCAACGCTTCAGGCGGGGTAGGCATCAATTCATGATTGGCAAGAGCAATAACCCACCACATTAGAATAATTCCTAAAAACCCCAGTACTGGTAATATAAAGGTTTCTTTCACCAGCAAGGGTTTTGTTTTTTTCCAGGCTGCTTGTCCAGCAACTGCAATAATTGCAGCTATGTTTAATTGCAACACTCTGCTTTACCTCACCAGATTTAAGTGCGGGTACAAAAAACCGAGCAGTACCAGCCAGGAATACTGATGAGATTCAATAAAAATTATTGTCTCTTCAGTCTCCTCTCAGTGCCTACGAAGTTAGCTGACGGGCTAGAGTTGAGAGATACTCTCCCTGAGAAGGATGAGCTATGAAGTGTGAAGGATGAAGTTACTACTGCCCCCTTTTTTATCCTTCATACTTTAGCTTTACCCTTTCTCAGAATACGCCCCTTTGAATGGTTCCTCCGCTCCAACTAATGCAAGCTCGCAATTAGAAGGATTAGGCTGACTTACTCTATTAATTTTAGGATAAATGTAACACTGGTAAACAATACCGTCAAGGTATCGAAAGATAGACGATTTTCATTTTACAATCTATACGTTCTTTATTTTAAGCTCGTTGTCTATCTCAAGTTGTAAATCTTTGAGAAGAATTATGTAATAAGTATAATTTACATATCGCCCGCTCTAGAGAATCATAATATTAAAAGCTATTTTGATTCCTACTAATAATATAGATAAATTTTAGGCTATTTATGAAAAATTTTAAATCCCGTAGGGTGGGCTTTAGCCCTACATCCACATATTTCACCAATAGAATTGCTATAGTTAAATATTGCTCAACTACAAGAAATGAAAGATTTTAGTCAATTACTACAGAGTAAAATTCAAACAATTTTAGAAGAGTGGGTGGAAGCTGTTCGGAAGGACAAAAAAATTTCCATCACGAAAAATCTCTCACGCTCAGCTATCAAAAATCATCTCGCTGATATCCTCAGAGCACTAGCAGATGTACTTGCTAAAAGCCCACAAGATGATGAAATGAAACAGATCGTTCAAGAAAGTTTGCATCATGGGACTCTTAGGGCTGAGCAAGGTTATGATGCAGCAGAAATTGCACGAGAATACCGTATCCTAAGAGATATTATATTTAAAACAATTGAACCAAAATTTTTACAGGCTTCAGTACGGGAAGTGCTCCGAGCTATACGATTAATTAATATGGTTTTAGATGAAGCGATCGCATCCTGTTTTCAAAGCTACACAGAACAGCGATTGACAGAACTACAACAGCTACAAAATCAGTTAAGTTTTAACAATCAAGAACTCACACGCTTGCTCAGGTCAAATCAAGATAATTTATCTTATTTAGCACACGAACTTAAAAGCCCTTTAACTTCAATCATTGGTTACTCGGATTTATTTTTGCGTCAGCAACGAAAGCACTCTGATGAAAAAGAGGAAAAGGATACTGTTACAAATTTAGAACACATAGAGAGAGTTCTACGCAGTGGAAGACAATTACTCCGGATTATTAATGACGCATTAGAAATTTCTCGTTATGATGCAGGGGAGATGAAATTGCACCCTGAATTAATTAATCCACGTGAATCGGTCGAACGCGTTAGTGAAATGTTGGAGTCTTTAGCAGCTAATAAAGAGTTACAAATGCTCGTCGATCTTCATGAAGCACCCGAACAAGTCTTTACAGATCCGTTACGATTACAACAAATATTAATAAATCTTATAAGTAATGCAATTCGCTATACCGATCGCGGAACTATCAAAATAAAGTGTGAAATCCTTAGAGATAATCGATGGGCGATCGCAGTCGCCGATACAGGAGTTGGGATTGAGCCAGAAGACCAAGCCCAAATTTTTGAAGGACCCCCACGTCCGGGAGTGATAGGCATTCGACGCAAGCAGTCAAGCACGCGCTTTGTTTAACAGTGACCAGTGACCAGTTAATCGCGATCAGGTGCGCTGCATCAATAAAACTTAGGTTATTCTAGGCATAGTTAAGTACAGATGAACTATGCCTAAGATTTCTATATAGGAAGCAAGTAACCTTTTAGGTATCCATGCAGATACGTTAAGACGTTGGGAAGAGGAGGGCAAAATTGTTGCAGAGCGTACATCCGGTGGACATCGATTTCACAGCAACTTGGTAAAGTTGTCCATCATACTATTAGGTACTTTCCACTATACTGTCCAGTAGACAATGATAGAAAATCCAGTATACAGAACCCCTTAGTATGGTATACTCTGCACTTGACGAAGTGCATTTTTTGACTAATTAGGCTGAAAAAAGCGATAATTTTCCAAAAATTGCTATAGGATAATTAAAAAAAACGTTATAAGTAAAATTGCTTAGTAAAGTTGTTTGTCAAACAACTTTCATAAGAACTAAACAATATTTATTTTGTTGATTATTTAGGGCGGTTGCCTAACATGATTAAAAATGGCGAAAGTCTGGAGTCGGTCTTTCTGGTGTTTAATGCTAACTCTAAAAATTTCGGGAATCTTGGGGGTGTTAATTACCTTCCACAAAGATAGTGCCTTGGCTCAGATATCGCCCGATCGCTCCCAAAGCACTGACAGTTTACACTTAACTGTTAACTTCAAGAGCAAGGAACAGCCTGTTAACAAAATTGACAACGTTGCCGTTCGAGGAACTAACTTGCCAACGAATCATCCTAATCCGCAGCCATTACCAAAACCTTCCCTTGAGCTTCCATCTCGAACATTGCCCTCGTCTTCAGAAGGCTCTGACCTTCCTAAAAATATTACTGTTACTAAATTTGAGTTTGAGGGGAATACGGCATTTAGTGATGAAGAGTTAACTAAATTTACCGATAAATTCATCAAGCGATCGCTTACCTTTGCCGAACTGCTAGAAGTTGAGACGGCTGTAACTAAACTCTATACTGATGCGGGGTATATTAATTCTGGTGCAGTTATTCCAGCAGGTCAAACTTTGTCTAAAAAGGGATCTGTCGTTAAAATCCGGATTATTGAAGGTGGGGTAGAAAAAATTGAAGTGACAGGTACTCGACGGCTGAACTCGAACTACGTGCGTCGCCGATTGGCACTCTTGAGCTCTAAACCTTTAAATCAGAAACGCCTGTTGGAAGCCTTGCAACTGTTGCAACTCGATCCCCTGATTCAAAATATATCTGCCGAATTGTCTGCAGGGTCGCGGTCTGAATTGAGTTTACTGACAGTCAAGGTCATAGAAGCAGACTCCTTTAATACAGAATTCTTTATAGATAATGGTCGTGCTCCTAGTGTTGGTAGCTTACGACGCGGCGTCCGCATTAACCAAGCCAACTTATTTGGTTTTGGAGATGCCTTGGGTTTAGAGTACGTCAATACTAATGGTAGCAACGCCTTTGACTTCAGCTACACCATACCTGTGAATCCTCGCAATGGCACAATTATCCTAGGGGCAGGACTGACGGATACTGAAGTTATTGAACCGCCCTTTGACCGTATCGATATCATCGGTAATTCACGCTATTTCGAGTTAGGCTTTCGCCAACCTTTAATCCTATCTTCTACCAGAGAATTTGCCTTGGGTTTATCAGCATCACGACAGGAAAGTAAATCTGAACTGCTAGGTGTGGGTTTTCCGCTCTCTGCTGGTGCTAATGAAGAGGGAGAAACTCGTATATCAACCTTGCGATTTTTTCAAGAATACAGGCAGAGAAGCCCTCAAGAAGCTTTCGTCTTTCGTTCTCAATTTAGTCTCGGTTTAAATGTCTTTAATGCTACTGTTAACGATGACCCTCCCGATACTCGTTTTTTCTCTTGGCGGGGACAAGGACAGTATGTGCGGCTTTTAGCACCGCAAACTTTGCTGGTAGTGCGTTCTGATATCCAGCTGACAAATCGTGCTCTCGTGCCTCTAGAGCAATTTGGGTTGGGGGGTTTGCGTAGCGTTCGAGGTTATCGGCAGGATGTACTCTTGACAGATAATGGCTTTTATGGTTCTGCTGAAGTGCAATTACCAGTACTGCGGGTAAAAAGCGTGGAAGGGGTTTTGCAGGTGGTGCCGTTTGTTGATTTTGGTATCGGTTGGAATAGTTCTGGTAACTCCGATCCAGACCCCAATACCTTGCTGGGGTTGGGATTGGGTTTACAGTGGCAGATGGGCGATCGCCTGACTGCTCGCCTTGACTATGGTATTCCATTGACGGATATTGAAGATAGAGGCAGGACGTTGCAAGAAGATGGTCTTTATTTCTCGGTAATTGCTAACCCTTTCTAAAAAGATTTCTAAAAAAGTACCTAATTATGCAATATCCCAAGCGCTTACTCCTATGTTACACCTTACCCCTTGCCCTAGGGGTGAATCTCGTGTTGGCTCTGTTATCTTTTCTTGCTCCGCTCAAATCGGCGAAAGCGCAAATTGTTCCAGATGGAACTCTAGGCGCTGAAAGTTCGATAATAGTACCAGATAATCTTAATGGTATTCCTATTGACCGGATTAATGGGGGAGCAATTCGGGGAGCAAACCTGTTCCACAGTTTCAGCCAATTCAATGTTAGTGAAAGTAATGGAGCCTATTTTACTAATCCTGGAGGAATTAGGAATATTTTGGGTCGGGTGACTGGGAGTAATGCCTCGAATATTCTAGGAACATTGGGTGTTTTGGGTAATGCAAACCTATTTTTCATTAATCCTAATGGAATTGTCTTTGGATCGAATGCCCGTTTGGATGTGGGGGGGTCGTTTTTGGCGTCTACGGCAGAGAGCCTAGTGTTTGATAATGGGTTTGAGTTTGGCGCTACGAATCCGCAAGCGCCACCACTGTTAACAGTGAATATTCCGGTTGGTTTGCGAATGAGAGAAAACTTGGGGAGCATTATCAATCGATCCAGAGCCAGGGATAATACTAGTAAAATCGTCGGTCTTCAAGTGCCAAATAGTCAAACATTAGGGCTGATCGGTTCTGTAGTTAACATCGAAGCTGGTTACTTAACGGCAGTCGATGGACGGATTGAGATGGGAAGCTTTGCTGATAACAGTCTGGTTAGGCTGACGTCAACCAAAACTGGTTATGTTTTGGGCTATGAGGGTGTCAAAGATTTCCAGGATATTCAACTTTCGCAGGGAGCTTTTATTAGTACCAGTGGCAATGGCGGCGGCAGTATCCAGGTGCAAGGTAGAAACGTGACGCTTAGCAACGAATCTGGAATGTTTGCCGATACCCTGGGGAGTCAAGACGGAAGCGGCATCTTTATTCGAGCAGAGCAGTTAACGCTCTTAAACTCCTTGGTGAGAGCGAATGTATTTGGCTTAGGGCAGGGAGGGAATGTAACGATAGAGACTAGGCAATTGTTAGGTCAGGATGGAGCAAGACTATCTGCCAGCACTCAGGGAAATGGCAAGGGAGGCACGGTAACTATTCGTGCCAGTGAGTCGGTAGTGCTTGAGGGAGAATCTCCCACAGGTTTCCAAAGTGGTGTATTCAGCGTTGTGGAACCTGGAGCCACAGGAGATGCAGGTGGGATTAAAATTGAGACGACCTCTGTCAGCCTGAAAGATGGAGCAAGAGTGTATGCTAGCACTCAAGGAAATGGCAAGGGAGGCACGGTAACTATTCGTGCCAGTGAGTCAGTAGTGCTTGAGGGAGAATCTCCCACAGGTTTCCAAAGTGGTGTATTCAGCTTTGTGGAACCTGGAGCCACAGGAGATGCAGGTGAGATTGAAATTGAGACGACTGCTGTCAGCCTGAAAAACGGGGCAAGAGTGTATGCCAGCGCTCAAGGAAATGGTAAGGGAGGCACGGTAACTATTCGTGCCAGTAAGTCGGTAGTGCTTGAGGGAGAATCTCCCACAGGTTTCCAAAGTGGTGTATTCAGCGTTGTGGAACCTAGAGCCATAGGAAATGCAGGTGGGATTAAAATTGAGACTGCCTCTGTCAGCCTGAAAGATGGGGCAAGGCTGTCTGCCAGTACTCAGGGAGATGGCAAGGGAGGCACGATAGCTATTCGTGCCAGTAAGTCGGTAGTGCTTGAGGGAGAATCTCCCACAGGTTTCTTAAGTAGTGTATTAAGTGTAACAGAAGGTTCGGAGGATGCGGGCAAGATTGAAATTCAGACTGCCTCTCTTACCTTAAAAGATGGGGCGAGACTAGCTGCCAGCACTTTTGGAGGCGGTAGGGGTGGAAAAGTGACTATTGATGCTAGTGAGTCAGTGGTGTTAAAAGGAAAATCTCCCAGTGGTTTCTTGAGTGGCGTAGAAAGTGTAGTGGCAAAAGGGGCTTCAGGGGATGCAGGCGAGATTGAGATCGACACAGCTTCCCTCAATCTCAGAAATGGAGCTTTCCTGACTACCAGTACTTTAGGAGAGGGAAACGCTGGTAGGGTCAAGATTCATGCTAGCGAGTCAGTGGTATTTGAAGGGGAATTTATCCAGGGAAATCTTGGTCGCAGTGTCGGTGGTGTATCTAGCATAGTGGAATCAGGAGCCACAGGAGAAGCAGGTGAGATTAAGATCGGCACAGCCTTCCTCACTCTCAGAAATGGAGCTTTCTTGGCTACTAGTACTTTGGGACAAAATGATGCTGGTAGTATTACTGTTACCGCCAACACATTTGAAATTATTGAAGGTGGGCGGTTGCTCTCTACCACTAGAGGCAACGGAGCCGCGGGTGATATCGTTCTACAAGTTCAAAACAGTCTTACTCTGGCTGGGGAGAACATCGGTATATTCGCTAGCACGGACGCTGGCTCTACTGGTAAAGGAGGTAACATTTTTATTACTGGCTCCCCCCAAACTGTCACGATTCGAGATGGTGCAGAACTCTCTGTAAATAGCAGAGGAACAGGAACTGGGGGCGATATATCTTTGCAAGCTAACTCTTTGACTTTGGATCGGGGAACGATTTCAGCTGAAACCGCTAGGGAAAGAGGCGGTAATATTACCTTGAGAGTATCAGACTTATTGTTATTGCGTCGCGACAGCCGAGTCACCACCAACGCAGGTACCGAAAGTCAGGCGGGGGCGGTTGGAGATGGTGGGAATATCAACATTGACACCCGATTTTTAGTTGCGCTGCCCTCAAGACTCGGAGGTAGTGACATAACTGCCAATGCTACTTATGGTGACGGTGGTCGTGTCAATCTTACCGCAACTGGCATCTTCGGCATTGAATTTCGAGAAGGGCTGACTCCTTTTAACGATATCACAGTGAGTTCAACTTTTGGGGAAGTAGGAGTGGTAGAAATCAATCAGCCCTTTAACCCCAGCCAGAATTTGGTTGATTTACCAGTCAATGTTGTAGACCCTAATGACCAAATTGCCCAAAATCCCTGTATTCAAGGTGTTGGCAGCGAATTCACTATCACCGGACGTGGTGGTTTGCCCCCAAGCCCCAACGAAGACCAAAGTCAAGAAGCAACTCAGGTGGGTTTGGTCGAATCGGCACCAATCGTGGGTACTCAAAGACAAGAACAGAAAGCTTTCTCAGGCGCTTCCTCAATCCAAAACTCAACATCTCAAATCTCAAGTCCCGTTGTCCCTGCCCAAGGATGGGTATTCAATGATAAAGGTGACATAGTTCTCACTGCCTACAACTCCACTGTCACCGGACCTCAACGCTTGCCTAAAAATCATGGTGGCTGTCCTGCGCGATGAAAAGAGAAGGTTTTCTGATTTATCTTGACATTAGAGGTAAAAAGTGGTTAAAGAACAGCCTGGACTAGGTCAGAATTTTCTGAAAAAACTTTACAAATTGCGATCGGGTGCGTGCTGAACCAGTAAAACTTAGGCAATCCTAAGGAAATCCGGACATTTCGACAGAAGTTGCAATCTTCAAAAAAGTTTGAGAAACTTTCGGAAATTGCAGAAGTCTGCGTGTATAATTAGGCAGAGAAAGTATTAAGAGAAGGAGGTGAGTCAGCTTGTCCATTGTAACCATTCAAACAACAGCAGCTAAAAATATTCAAAACCAAACAGCGTTAGATTATCTAGAAGAATATGGAGTTATTTTTGGACAAGCTGTTCGCACTGCCTTTGCTTTGCGTAATCGAATTGGCAAGACACACTCCCTAGAATCCGAGCTAGAAAAGCTCATCTGCAAGGAGTTAGAAAGGCGTTTTGGTTTATCCAATACAGAAGCCAAGAACGCTTACAACAAAGCCGTTGCCACCTACAGTTCTCAGTCTGAGCTAGTAGACCTATATATTGATGACAACTACGACCGCATCAAAGCAGTTCGTAGAACAATCAAGAAACTAGAATTTAAGCTAGATAAAGCTGTTAAGTCTGGGCAAGAATCAACTGCCAAAAAGTTAAGAAAGAAGATTCATTTCAAGCGGCAGAAAATTAACAAGCTTGAGGCTAAAATCTCACGACTATTTGAGTCAAAAGCGACAGGACAGTTTAAAGTAACCTTTGGTTCGTCCAAGTTATTTGAAAAGCAGTACAGACTAGAAGAGAACGGCTACCAAAGCAAGTGGGAATGGCTGGAAGATTGGCGCAGAGAACGTTCTGCTCGTTCATTCTTTATAGGGTCAAAGAACTATCAGAGTGGTAATCAGCTTGTTAGGTACAATCTATTACTGCATACTTTGACAATCACTTGCACTCCCAGTTTAAGAGCGAAGTATGGTGATACCGTTACCCTTTTTGATATTGGTTTCTCTTATGCTCAGCAGTGGTTAGAGGCGGCTATAGAACCAGTCCGGCACACCTCTACTCGTAAAGGTAATAATGGGGAGAAGAAAGAAACGTCCAGGAATGGCAGCAAACAGCCAGTTACCTACGAAATAGTTAACAGAGATGGCAAGTTTTATGTTAATGCAACGCTTGAAACTGTAGACCCAGCAGTCCAGACATCTCTAGAAAATGGTGCGGTAGGAATTGACTTTAATCCTGGTAGTATTGATTGGACTTTAATTGACCGCCACGGCAACTTAAAACGCCACGGAACCATCAAGATTAACGTCCAAGATAAACGTTCCCACCAAACAAAAGACATCATAGGTAAAGCTGTAGCTGAAGTCGTCAGTGTTGCATTAAAGTACAACGTACCTATAGCTAGTGAGGATTTAGATTTTACTCAAAAGAAAGCATCCATGACTGAGATTGGCGCAAAGTATGCGCGGATGCTTTCAAATATGGCTTATTCCCAATTCACCCAGATGATTGAGTCTCGTTGCATTAAATCTGGGGTGGAATTAATCAAAGTTGATGCCGCCTATACCAGTGTTATTGGTGTTACGAAATATATGGCGGCTTATGGTTTAAATTCTGGCTGCGCCGCGGCTTTGGTAATTGCGCGTCGTGCTCAGAATCGGACTGAAAGATTACCCAGACACCTTGATTCTTACTTCAATTCGCCAGAGGACAAATTGAAGTCGGGAGCTTGGAAGAAGGTAGCTAAGCGGATTAACATCTGTGGCGGTTTTAATCGTCACAGATGGTATTCACTTGGTATCAAAAAGGCAAACCCTAACAGGGTTTTGTACAGCAGGCTACGGCAAACAAAAGCTCGTTGTGGGCGTGATACTGTACAGGTCTTAGTGACCCCTCATATCCGTAAAAACCACCGCGCTATGGGTTCTCTTAAGCCTTAAGGGCATAAATCCTTAAGTTTGCCTAAGTTTTGAGTAGCGCGCCGGTTGAAGCCCTTCTTAAGGAGTCACATACGCGGAGTGCGATCGCTCATTTTGGCAGTTCTGTTATTTTTTTTGTCACTGGGAGGAACTCTGGTTGCTGAGAAAGTTTCTGCATCAACCTCTCTTGTTCAAACCCAAGCCGATACCTTACAACTGGTAGAAAAAGGCAAAGCGCTTTATAAAGCTGGTTCGTTTGAGGAAGCGGTTACTGTTTGGCAACAGGTAGAAAAGGCTTTTGCAGCTCTTGGGGATAGCTTAAACCGGGCGATGGCGTTGAGTAATACCTCCCTCACGTTTCAACAACTAGGACAATGGGATCAAGCCAAAGAAGCGATCGCCCTTAGCTTCAATCTCTTGCAAACACACGAAAAGACACCAACTCAGTTACGAATCCTTGGCTCTACCCTGGATATCCAAGGACAGCTGCAACTAGCAGTGGGAGAATCCTCTGCAGCCCTAGCAACCTGGCAAAAAGCGGCTGACATTTATCGAAGTATTGGCGATCGCGACGATGAAACTAGGAGCCAGATTAACCAAGCCCAAGCTATGCAAGATTTGGGGCTTTATCCGAGGGCATGCAAGACCTTATTGCATGCCTTAAAGCTGAACAATCAAAACTGCGCGATCGCACTCAAGGATCTGCAAACCCTCAAGCAACAATCTGTAAAGATGCAAAACACGGCATCTTTACAAGTCCTGGGCTTACGTAGCCTTGGTAACGTCCTGCGAGTAGTTGGTCAACTCGAACAATCCCAAATGGTTTTGTCAGCGAGTTGGCAGTTAGCGCAACAATTGGGCGATTCCCAAAATATGGCTGCTATCTACCTAAGTTTGGGCAATACAACGCGAGCCTTGGGTAATAGAAGAATGCAGTTGGAGACACAAAGTCAGCATTCGATAACATTTACACAGTCTGGAAACTGCATCCAAGAAGTCAGCAAAACAAAAGCTGTTGAATTTTATCAACAGGCGGCTAGCTGTTATGAACAAGCTGAATCATCTGCTTTGCCTAGTATAAAGCTACAAGCACAATTGAATCGACTGAGTTTATTGATACAAACTCAGCAATGGCTGGAAGTGCCAACTTTGCTGCCTCAAATCCAATCAAACTTTAATAACCTAACAGCAAGTCGTTCGGCTGTCTATGGTCAAATTAAATTTGCTCAAAGTTTAATGTGCTTGCGTTCGGGACTGAACCAAAACCAATCAAAATTTTCATCCCCTGTTTTACAGCAATGTAGTTTTGTTAAGAACACAGCTAAAAGCACTAGCACTCTTTCCCTTGACTCCGAAGATGCTCCTTCATGGGACAACATTAGTCAAATTTTGAAAGCGGCTGTAAAGCAAGCTCAACTTTTAGGAGACAAGGAAGCAGAAGCCAATGCTCGCGGTTATTTGGGAGGAGCATACCAACAAATGGGGAAATTGGCTCTGGCTCGACAGTTAACAGAACAAGCCTTGCAGCAGATTTCTACAATTGAAGCTTCGAGCACTGCTTATCTTTGGCAGTGGCAGTTAGGACGGCTTTACCAAAATCAGGAAGACCAAAAGAGCGCACTCAAAGCCTATACCTTAGCTTATGAAACCCTTCAGTCCTTACGCAAAGACCTGGTTGCTATTAATCCGGAAATTCAGTTTACCTTTCGCGACACTGTAGAACCCGTTTATCGAGAGTTAGCCGATTTGCTTTTGCAACCCCTTCCCGATCAAGGGGAAGAAAAAGCAAAGATTAGTCAGGAGAATCTCAAGCTAGCTCGTGATGTTATAGAAGCACTCCAACTGGCAGAACTTAACAACTTTTTTCAAGAAGCTTGTTTGACGACCCGACCTGAAGAAATAGATAAGTTTGACCCCAATGCTGCTGTCCTTTATTCGATAATTTTGCCAAATCGCCTCGCTGTGATTTTGTCCCGACCCGAACAGGAGCTACGATATTACGCCACGCCACTTCCTCCCAGTACAAACCAAGGGGAAGGAGAGGCGGTCGAGCGCGTTTTCGACGATCTGTTTGCCACCCTAAACCCGTTCATTTCTAGCGCCGATCCCTTTCGTCCGCGACAGATTCTTTACGATTGGCTCATCCGTCCGGTGGAGGCGGAACTGGAGAAGGAAAAGGTCAAGACTTTGGTGTTTGTCCTAGATGGAGTGCTGCGCGGAGTGCCTGTAGCGGCGCTTTATGACAGCAAAAAGCGGGAGTATCTGATTGAAAAGTATAGCGTTGCGCTGACTCCTGGGTTGCAGCTTTTGTATTCGCGATCGCTTTCTCCAGATAAATTGAGAACTTTGGCGGGAGGTTTAGCTGAGGCGCGTCAGGGGTTTTCGGCTTTGCCAGGAGTAGAGCGAGAAGTCCAGGAGATAGCTGAGGTGGTTCCATCTCAAGTCCTGTTGAACAAAGAATTTACCCGCGATCGTCTTCAAGTTCAAATCAACGCTGTACCTTTCCCCATCATTCACTTGGCAACCCACGGTCAGTTTTCTTCCCAAGCGGAAAATACCTTTTTGCTAACCTGGGACGATCGCATTAACGTTAAAGAGTTAGATAAATTACTGCAAGGACGCTCTCAACCAAACCGAAGCCCCCTTGAGTTGTTAATTTTGAGCGCCTGTCAAACAGCAGCTGGTGACAAGCGAGCGGTTTTGGGACTAGCAGGGGTAGCGGTGCAATCGGGAGCACGCAGTACGTTGGCGACGCTTTGGGCGGTACGAGATGAGTCTACTGCTGAACTTATGAGCAAGTTCTACTCAGAGTTAAACAAAGCTGGAATTAGCAAAGCTGAAGCACTTCGTCAGGCTCAAATCTCTTTATTGAAATCGCCTCAATATCAACATCCCTACTACTGGGCTCCATTTGTCTTGGTAGGAAATTGGTTTTAGTGCATAAAGTTAATTATTTTTCCCCTATATAAAGATAGCAAGGAAAGCTGTTCAAGTTGAACTTTTGCCCTAACTAGGGATGATCCCTACCAAAAGATAAGCAATGTTAAATAACAGACAGTTGATTAATCTAATTATCGTAGGGCTGTTTCTTTTAGGGACTGAGCCGGCGATCGCTCAATCAATTGCCAATAGTTCGGCGAAGACTAATCGCTTAATATCCCAGGTCAGATTTAAACCACCACCTAATCAAGGTAAGCCAAAGAAGACGTCAGGAGCGGGGACGCGTCGCGACTGGCTATGTCCTCAAGATGTAACATTAACCACCTCCTCTAACATATCACTAGATCAGCCGTCTGCGATCGCACTCGTCCCGAACAATACTAACTATGGGTTGACTTTAGCAGAACGTCCAACATTTTTAGTTTATTTGCCACAAACGTCTGCAAAACAAGTTGTATTAAGCCTTATGGAAGAAGGCACTAAGCATCATTCCCAAACCTTTTTCCCCATTACGGGGGAATCTGGTGTTATTGCTGTTACTATCCCAAATAACTCACCTCCTCTGTCCGTGGGAAAGAACTATCAGTGGGCTCTAGTGTTGGTTTGTGGGGAAAAACCCAGCCCTAACGATCCAACGATCGCCTCTTGGGTGAGTCGTGTTGCTTTGCCTCAGCCACCAACAAGTCAAAAAACACCTTTAGAGCAAGCAAATTGGTATAGCGAAAAAGGAATTTGGTATGACGCTTTGACAGCTTTGGCTCAGGCTAAGAAAGCTCAGCCCAACAACAAAGCTATAACGGATATTTGGACTGATTTTCTCAAGTCTACAGGATTGGAGGTAGTTGTTACTGAGCCACTTCGTATGAACTAATAGGCATTGAGCCGAGATACGTGTAAAAACCTGCATTCCGGGTCTGGAAACCCTTGCCCTATCTAGATTTCAAATATTTCTGGTGGCAGATTAATCGCAGCTTCCAACGGCTGTGGAAAGATATGCAAATTCACCACATAATCCCCATACCGCTTGATATGCCTCGTGATGAAAGGACTTAAAGCTTTAATATATCGGTGATGAACAACCTCTCCCTGTGTCATTAGCGTTAACAACACGTCTGAATCGCCAACGACATATCGACTGTGTTCTGTAAAATCACCGCACTTGCAACCAAATCTAGGTATTTAAACCGCTTTTCCTGTTCAATCGGGTCATTTTCAGTAATCGTGCCATCCTTGCCAAAACAGACCCAATCTGGGGTAGATCTAGCCACCTTGTCATGAGGGGCAAGATAGACTAAAACTATTGCTGGAGGATGCTTTTCTGTTATCAGTTTCTATTAAATCGTCTACACATAGTTCGCGCTCATCTACCCAAAGTCGCGCCAAAGTGGAGCGAAAGAATGAGAGTTTTAGCCATGTTTTGGCATACTACAAATGGAAGTTTTATACTACTTACCCCTGGTAACAAGCTCCCTAGAACTACCCCGAATAGGCGAAAATAGAAGGTTCGTGTCACCAGGTGCAGCCTTGTAAAGTTTTGTAAAAATGACTGATTTTTCCGGGGTAATTGATAAGAAATACAAATGATAGCTTTGCCTAGTTTGTCTTCTTTTAGGCAATGTTTTTTAGTTTCGAGACGGAGCAATAATACTTTGAAACAAATACTTTTATGTACTCCAAGCTCCGTTTTAGGCAAAGTTTTTTACTGTCTCTGCGCTAGAAAAACTATTTGTGCAACTTATCTTTTTCCGAGCGTGCTTAAATCTCGTATCAATCTCTGTAACTGTTGCTGTATAAGGTTTATAGCCACAGGCTGCACTGGGTGACACGAACTTTCTATTTACGCCAACTCCGGCGGGGAATTTTATCTAGCGGGAGGTGCGGCAAGAGATGGTAAAATCTTACTGTCTGAAAAATTCCGGTTTTTTAGATCGCAACTCAACTCAAGAAAGCTGCGATCGCAAAAACTGTTCAAATTCTTGAACAGCGTCGTATTGGTCGGGCATAGTAATATACTGTAGTAACAGATTGGGGTCTAAATCTGGGAAGAAGCTGCTACGGTTAACTTCCTCATATTCACCTTGTTCATTAAAATGAAATATTATGTCAGAACAGCTAAAACAAATAACTGAGAATCAGTATCAAAATGCACCAGCAAAGTATGATGACCTCAAAGCTCTTTTTTTAAACTGCACTCTTAATAGAACTCCTGTTTTATCTCATACCAAGGGCGTAATTGATATTGCTAAAAATATTTTTGAACAGAATGCTGAGCGCAGTCCCCGCCTAAAAATACTATAAAAATATCTACATTTTAGGCGGGGTAAGCAAAGCCAATATAAAAAGCGCAGCAACAATTAAAAAAGGTCATCACTCGACTCGACAGTTTCTGACCTACTTTTTTCTGCCCATCTTTCTATCTTCTCTCTTATCCATCCCCCTAACGATTGTTCTGGGGGTTTTATTTTGTCTATTTCCTGTCCTATCCACTCATCCAAGATTACTGTTGCTCTCCTTTTCCCTTTCTGGTATTTTGCCGTATAAGCTCGTACCTTGGGAGCATTTGCTTGCTGCCATTTTTTATCATATTCTTTCTTTGACATACTTGACACTATGAACGTTCATGGTTATTATAGATATATGTCGAGGTCGAGGACAACCCCATGAGTAAACGACAATCCAAAAAGAAAGGCAAGAATAAACCGGCTGAAATTATCCGGACAGATGTTTGGGATTTAAAAGCGACTCCTGAACAGAAAAGCCAAATGGTAGGAACTATTGAGGAATATCGTAAGTTTTTGCATCCCTTAGTTATCATTGTCAATTCTCAATGGGTAAACCTTGTTGACTTGACATCAAAAGAACGGATTAATGCGGTAGAGAAGATGATTCATAAAACCGCAGATAATCCTGACCCTAAACACAAATATTTTCAAAGTGTAGTCAATAGACATCCATCGTTCCGAAAGTTTCCTTCTTACTTAAGACGAGCAGCCATAGCAGATACTATCGGAATTGTTTCTAGTTTTCAAACTAGACATTTTCAATGGCAGTCTGGAGACAGGAAACATCGTCACGCCAAACCACCTAGCTTGAGCGCATGGTGCAATACTTATCCAGCGTTGTACCAGGGTCAACAAGTGAAATATCGCAACAATTTCCAGTTGGTTGATATTAAAGTTTGGTCTGGAACTGATTGGGTGTGGCTAGAATGCATTCCAGTCAAAAAACATGGTTTAAATCGCCATCTAGTTGATGGTAACAAAATAAAATCACCTGCATTGGTGGTTAATAAACATACGTGTCAACTTTCTATGCCAGTTGAGGTAAAGATAGTTGATTTACCAGAATCTGATATGGTATGCAGTGTTGACATGGGTATCAACAACGCTGCAACAGCATCCATCGTTGGTCGTGACGGTACTGTAAAAGCTCGGGTGTTTATTAACCCGATCCAAGACATAGACCGTCGCAACAAACGTCGGATGATGATTGCTCACAAGTCTAAGCAGACAAGAAACATTACAAAGTTAAGGCAGCGCGGTCTTGGGGTTTCCCCAAGTGGAGCGACTGCCGTAGATTTACCTAAGGGTTTTTGTAAAGGACTCCAACGCAAATCTTCCAACATTAACTTACAAATTTCTAAAACAGTAGCAAGAGCAATTGTTGAGTTTGCTAAGACCCACAATGTAAAGGTTATTGTATTTGAGAACTTAGAAGGATGGAAGGCGAAGGGTGGTAGAAGAAAATCTTTACAAAAACAAAAGTTTCATCTCTGGTGTCACAGGAAAATTGTTGCGCTAGTGACAGATAGATGGACGGAAATGGGAGGAAAAATTGTTTTTATCAACCCAAAATACACAAGCGCATACGCTTTTGACGGCAGTGGTAAAGTTAAGAGAGACAAGGTCAATTATTCCTTGTGTCGCTTCACTTCGGGAAAAAGATATCACTCTGACTTAAACGCTTCATATAACATTGCTGCCCGTTATTGGTATGCAGTAATTATGGGTGATAACAGTTATTCTAGAGTGTTCGAGGGCAAAAGTTCCCACGGCACACTGAGGACGCCAGTAACTCTGGGTACGCTAAGATGTATGGCTGCTTCTGCAAGCAGATGTACGGCTACTTCATAGCGAAAGAATCCCCAACTCTAAGCTTTGCTTTAGTTGGGGTGCGTTCAAGCCAATAGAGTTCAGACGAAGGTCATTCGACCTGTAGACTACGAAATACCAGCAGGACTTGGGCTAGATATGTCCCAAACAGATGAATGGGATAAAGACGATTGGCCCATAATTCAAAAAGAAATTGATGAAACTGATATTTTGGTTTTATGTACTTCAGTTTGGCTTGGAGAAAAAAGTTCTGTTTGTAATCGAGTTTTAGAAAGAATGTATGGTTACACTCATGTTTTAAACGAAAAAGGGCAATATCGAGATTATGGAAAAGTTGGTGCAACCCTAATCACTGGGAACGAAGATGGGATTAAACATTGCGCTATGAATATTTTATTTTCTCTTTCTCATATTGGTTATACAATTCCACCACAAGCTGATGCAGGATGGTTAGGAGAAGTTGGCCCCGGGCCTTCTTATTTAGATCCTGGTTCTGGTGGCCCTGAAAACGATTTTACCAACAGAAACACAACTTTCTTAACTTGGAATTGTATGCATTTGGCCAGAATGTTGAAAGATAATGGCGGAATTCCCGCTCACGGAAACCAGCCCAAAATTTGGGATGCAGGTTGTAAAAGTGATTTTCAAAACCCAGAACACAAAGTATAGAGGGTTTTTAAATCAAAGTATCGTTCTCGCTATCGCTCGGTTATCTTCATTACCCCCCGCGCTATCCGCCCCCTTGGGGGGCTGCTTCAATCGTCGCTCAGGAGCGTGTAGTACACCGGCTCAGTATACAAAGACATAAGGCCAGTTCCAGGATTCCCACCCGGAGAGGGGTTGAAAATTGGATAGTCATCATATATGATGACTATTTCTTAGAAAACTCATGAGACGTAGAAGAATAACCTCTGTAGATCGAGATACGGGTGAGGTATTAGATGGTGTTGTGGTTTATTGTGGAGTTAAGCAAAATCCTTATTCAAAGGGCTAGTAACTGTAAGTTAATTTCTATGCAGAGCTATGGGGTAGTTCTAGGGAGCTTGTTACCAGGGGCAAGTAGTATAAAACTTCCATTTGTAGTATGCCAAAACATGGCTAAAACTCTCATTCTTTCGCTCCACTTTGGCGCGACTTTGGGTAGATGAGCGCGAACTATGTGTAGACGATTTAATAGAAACTGATAACAGAAAAGCATCCTCCAGCAATAGTTTTAGTCTATCTTGCCCCTCATGACAAGGTGGCTAGATCTACCCCTACCCCCGGAAATCTTTGAAATGTAGTCAGAGAAGGCGCTTCCAGACCCGGAATGCAGGTTTTTACACGTATCTCGGCTCAATGCCTAATAAAGATGCTATCTTATCCGCTTTGCGTTTTTTTAAGACGTTGCTCAATGAAAACTTGATTGTTCCGACTTTCTGATTGCTTGAGATATTCAATGGCAATTAGCCCGCCGGTAGGGTGTTCTTGGCAAACTTCCAGAAGCAGTTCCAAAGTACGACGGAATTGAAGCGTCTCAAGTTGCTTATTAGTGACGAGTAGCAACGCAAGCCCCGAGCCCACAAACGCCAACAGTGAGGAAACCACGGGTATCCACCAGCCCAGCAAAAAGGCTAAAAAACAAACTCCTAAAAGCCCACCACTGGCAAGGGCTATACTAGCAATGCTTGCTATGGTAGAGTTTATCCGCCAGCTAATCATTGCGCCTAACACTGCCCAAGCTAAGACCCACATCCATTCTACTGGGTCGTCCCAACTGCGAAGCAAAGGTCTTCCATCAAGGACGGTGCTAATTATTTGACTGATGATGTTGGCATGAACAACCACCCCAGCCATAGGTTGCGGGGAACCAAAGAGATCGTTGCTATAGGGCGTATGGAAGAAATCTTTGAGGCTTTCAGCAGTGCTGCCAATGAGAACTAGGCGATCGCGTAAACTATTGGAGGGGATTTGGTTTTTCAGTATATCTGTTAAAGATAATGTAATAAAATTGTCTTGGATGCCACGAAAATTAAGTAATATTTGATACCCTCCAGAATCGGCGCGAACATAACTTCCATGATTCCCTTCAAACCTGTCAAAGACTGCTTGACCCCACCGCATCTGTTGGCGTTGGGGATCGCTGTCAATCATTTCTGGGGTTATTCTTTCAACTTTTAAATAGTGCTGCGCCAACTTTAGTGCCAAACTGTAACGCACATCTTTGTCAGAGAGGCTTACTGATAACAAGGCGCGACGAACTTTGCTATCTGCGTCTAACACCTGATCGGCAAAACCCACTCTTTCTTGACTAAGACTGGGAGGAGGTGCAACAGTATTAATAGTACTTCCCACGGCTTTCTCAATCCCATATAAGTTAGAGGTGGATTTAAACAGGTTAACCAAATCCCTATGCCCCGGTTCTACAGGTAAATCGCGATAAATGTCGAGACCAATTGCTCTGGGTTTTTGGGCAATGATATTGTTAATTGCCTGGGTTAAAACTCGATCGGATAAGGGCCATTTTCCCACATTGGTAATATCTGCTTCATCAATGGTGACAATGGTAATCCGTTTCTCTGGTGGTTCATTGGGACGCCAGCGAAAAAACTGGTCAAGCATACCCCACTCGGTTCGCTGTAACAGTCCACCAATATGGAGCAGCATAATGGGTACGCTAACACATCCAGCAATTAATGGTACCCAATCCCGTCCAATTCGCAGTTTCAATACTTCTCCCTTGGCTTTTTGCCTTGCCTCTGCTAGGATTTGGCTGGCTTGTGCCAGTGTTTCCAGTGCCATTTGAGCTTGACGTTTGGCTAAATCTTGGCTGGCGACTAAAAATTGATAATCCAAGTCTTTGAGGCTTTTGCCCAATGCCCAAGTTAAAGCGTTTTGTAAGATTTGCCCTTGCAACAGATATGATTCATCCTGACAATTTGAAGCTAACCAACCTGCGAGCGCTTCTGCATAAGGTCGTAACTCGGTTAATTTACGGTCAACCCAACTTCTGTTAAATACGGTTTCATAAATGCGGTTATATACCTTGAGTTTCCCCTGGCGCTCGACCACTAACCCTGACAATCGCAATTCCATTTGTTCCGGGCTGCCATCAGCGATCGCTTCTCCCTGCTGTAAAATTTGCTGGTATAGCCCCAGTAACCGACCTGTCTGTTGCTCATTCCTGTAACAGATGCGATCGCGAATAGTCCTCAAATGCTCCGGCTCATCCTGGGATTCCCAATTCTCAATAATACGCGTTCTCACCACTTGCTCAACCGATAGGGAATTTTTGAGCGCTGACTCACAGACCATTAACTGACAAAGCTTTTGTGTCATGAAGGGTTGACCACCTGTCCAGTCTAGTATCTGCTTGATAACTGCTTCAGGATTGCTAATTTTTCCTTTCAAACCCTCTATTAATGGTTGAACTTCATGAGGCTGAAAACCGTGCAGTTCGATCGCCTTACCAATGTTAAACGGTGTTTGAGTTTTGTCTTGAATGAGATCGCTAGGAGTTGCTACCCCCAATAGCGCAAAAGTCAAGCGCCTATATTCATGACGTACCTGTCGTTGCTGGGAGAAAAATCGAATCAAAGCAAAAAAATCATCCAGTGAAAAATTCTGGCTCAAAACCCGATCGATTTCATCAACAAAAATAACAATATTCTGCGTCACTTCTACTAAGAGCACTTCATCAATGAATTGGCTTAAGCACTGCACTGGAGAAAGCAAATCCCGCCGCTCTCGCCACCAAGTCCGCCATTGAATTTTTGAGCTAAGCTGACAACTGCTTACCAAAGATTGGACAAACCCCGCATACCACTTTTCTGGAGTTACATCCTGCTTTCCTATACCCGTCAGGTCAATAAAAACACAGATTGTCCCTTCTGCTTGCAACCTTTGCATCGTCCGTACTCGCAAGCTAGACTTACCCATCTGTCGCGAATTCAGTACGTAACACAACTGACCCATTTTTAACGCTTCATAAAATTCTGAATCGGCCAGTCGTGTCACATAGCTGGGGGCGCTGCTCTCAAGGCTCCCTCCCACTTGATACTCAAAGTTGAACTTGTCTTCTGTCATACGCGCTGTTTTTTACAAGATTTGGTAGAAAGATATTTCTTTCAAAAAAAATATGAGTGGGATTGCATACTAGAACTTACGTATTAACAAAAGATTGTTTACATTAAGTCCCACTGAATTTGTCAGAGTGGAAGTTGAGCATTTTCAAGCCTTCCTTCTATGATTTTTGATAGGGATAACCAAATCAATTTATACACTCAGTTGTAGCAACACTTATTTACGTGCTTTGTAGTTGAGAGAACTGATAAACTGTATACATAATGCATAGATGGAACGCTCTGAATGAACGCATTCTTATTATTTGGTGCATGCATAAATTCTTACCACAATTAGCAATAAAAAAGAAGCGATTTCTTCATCATATCTCTCACTCATTAGAATTTTGGCAAAAGGAGAAAAAACTTAATATCATCTAGACGTAAAGCAGTAGGATAAAAAATCCTCCCTAGTTCTCTTGCTTTACTTCAACAGGACTAATTAAGTTTGTTTGCGCCTTAACAACAATATCATCAACTCTTTTCTTTTAAAACACATCTGAAGAAAGTACTGAAGTATATTCAAAGAAAAAAATCCTGACTGTCTGATTTTCGTTGACAGAATGGGATTGGAGGATTTCTTCTAGTAAAGATGTTCTAAAATAAAGGCAAACACCAGACTTTATCCAATTTTTTCAGACTTTTTAATTCTTGTAACTAATGACTTGGGTGATAAATCCCCGATTTTTTCCCATTGCGGTCTTTAAAATTTGCTAGTAACGTCGCTTATTCGGTCATAAGAATAAGTTATGAAGTTATTCTTGTGTTTGTCCTTTAGTCCTTGATTTATTTCTAATTTGTCATTAGTTAAACCTATATTTAAAATGTATTTGTAATAATATAAAAAATTTTAATTGGATAAATTATGATGTATTATTTTATAATTACACTAAGATTTTAGACTGGTTGTTTAGTAACTGGAACCCTATTTTATGAATTTTACTAGAGAAAAATTGAAACTAAATAATCAAAGTAGAATAGGGTAAGGGAACGCGATGTCTAACGGCAAGCCGCTACGCGTCTACGCAAATCAAAAGAAACCGGACATACGAACCTTAATAGGTTAATCTCTGTCCGAACAAGGGTTTCAGATATACTCTGGTCATAGTAATAAAAGAGCGATCGGCTTACCATAAAAGGAGCATGATGATGAGCATTTATGAAGCAAAAAAGTTGGCGGTCAATAATTTTAGCTCTTTACAAGGATGGAATAGCTTTGATTCCTATCCGCGTCAAATAGCTGATGTCAATGGAGATGGTCGAGATGACGTTATCGGTTTTAGAGATGATGCTATCTATGTATCTTTAGGTGAAAGCAATGGCACTTTCGGTTCAGCTTTTGTAGCCAGGAACGATTACTACACCACCAATGCAGGAGGATGGACAAGCTTTAATTCCTATCCGCGTCAGCTAGCCGATGTCAACGGAGATGGTCGAGCTGATATTGTTGGTTTTGGATATGACAATGTCTATGTATCTTTAGGTGAAAGCAATGGCACTTTCGGTTCGGCTTTTGTAGCCAGGAACGATTACTACACTACCAATGCAGGAGGATGGAATAGCTTTGACCAATATCCACGTCAGCTAGCCGATGTCAACGGAGATGGCCGAGCTGATATTGTTGGTTTTGGATATGACAATGTCTATGTATCTTTAGGTCAAAGCAATGGCACTTTCGGTTCGGCTTTTGTAGCCAGGAATGACACTTTTAGTGCAAGCCAAGGGGGATGGACAAGCTTTGACCAATATCCGCGCCAGCTAGGTGATGTGAACGGAGATGGACGGGCTGATATTGTTGGTTTTGAATATGACAATATCCTTGTATCTCTAGGTCAAAGCAATGGGACTTTTGGTCAGGCTTTTGTGGCTAAGGATGATGGCTTTACTGTCAGTAAAGGAGGATGGAATAGCTTTGACCAATATCCGCGTCAAGTAGCTGATGTCAACGGAGATGGTCGAGCTGATATTGTTGGTTTTGGATATGATGCTGTCTATGTATCTCTAGGTCAAAGCAATGGAACTTTTGGTTCGGTGTCTGTTGCTAAAAACGATGATTTTACAGTTAGTCAAGGCGGATGGACTAGCTTTGGTTCGCGAACGCGCCAGCTTGGTGATGTGAATGGAGATGGTCGAGCTGATATTGTTGGTTTTGCTCAAGATGGTACTTATGTAGCTTTAGCAAAAAATCAGACATCTGGAGGAAACAATCAATATGTTGTAGGTGGGTACTTACCATCTTGGACTATTAGTAGTGCTACTAATCCAGCCAGCATTCCGGCTAATAAACTAACGCATTTGTTCTATGCTTTTGCAGATATCGATGCACAAGGTAATGTTAAACTGCATCAAGATGGTTTGGATGGTGATATTGACGTACTTAAATCCATTAAGACTCAAAATCCCAACCTCAAAATTCTTGTTTCTATCGGTGGTGCAGCAGACCCTGATTTCTCCCCTGTAGCTTCTAGCACCCAGTCTAGGACAAATTTTGTCCAGTCTGCCATCAAATTCATGAAGGATAATGGTTTCGATGGCATTGATATTGACTGGGAGTTTCCAAAGAAGCAGGAAAATAATGATTACCTTCAATTGCTCAGCGAACTACGTCAACAACTTAATAACACATCTGCTGCGGACGGTAAGAATTATCAACTAACGACTGCTCTTTCTGCTTCTCCCTATCAATTGTCTCCGTCAGATTACGGTGATAGCCCTTACGATTTAAACGCAACAGTTTTGAAAACAACTTCCCAGTATGTTGATTTTATCAACGTTATGAGTTATGACTACCACGGTCCTTGGGAACAAACAACTAACCATCAAGCTGCTTTGTACAAAAGTACCAATGACCAATCTTATAACAGCAGTAAATTAAATGTTGATTGGGCAATTAAACAATATTTAAATGCTGGTGTTGAAGCTAAAGATATTGTCCTTGGGGTTCCTCTCTATAGTTACAGCTGGACAGGAGTTAATCCCGGAGCTAGCAATGATGGTCTGCTTCAAAGCGGTACTCCAGTAAAAGACGCAATTTTATATAAAGACCTTTACAGTAAGGTAGGTACAAATGGGTATCAACGTTACTGGGATGATAGTGCAAAAGTTCCCTATGTTTATAATTCTCAGATAAAAGAGTTTAGTACCTATGAAGATAAACAATCAGTTCTGGGGAAAGTTGATTATGTTGAACAACAAAAACTTGGTGGAATGTTCTTCTGGCATCTGGGCGGTGACTTGCCAATTAGTAGTCCTGATTCATTGGTCAATGTTGCTGCTTCTAACTTAATGACATAAAAAAGTTGTAGAGCATCAGTATTATAATGCATCTCGTCTACAAAGATTTGACTCATGAGCATGGAGCGTTATTAGTATTTGACGAGGTGATGACGGTATTGATCCGAGATACGGATACTGTTGGCGAAAGATCAATTATTTCTTGACAAATCAAAAATGTGTTCTTCAATTTGCCAAGTAACTTAGTTGGGAAGCAAAATTAAATAGATACCTCAATTTTTTGGCAGATGTAATCGATGGTTTGTTGTACTGTCAACAGTTTTTCAGCAACTTCATTGGCAATTTTAATCTTGAAAGCATCTTCCAAAGCCATGACCAGTTCTAATGTATCTAAAGAATCAGTTCCCAAGTCATTGATAAAATTGGCTGTTGGAGTTACTTTGTCTGGCTCAATTTTTAGTTTATCTACAAGAATGACTCGCACTTTTTCAAAAACTTCCTGGTTCTTCAAGCGGCTACACTGAATTTTTGCTTTTACATCGTCCATAAGACTCCCAATGTCTTTCAATATCATCAAAATTCTCTGATATTGCTCAACTTCCTCGTTATTGAGGGGACGATATTCTCGATATTTAAGCCAGTTTTTACAAATTTTAGAACCATCAATCTGGTGGTTTAAAAGCTGCGGCAGTATTTCTGTAGAGTACTCTAAATGTTGGCTTATATCGTTGGCAGCTGACTCGCTGATGGTTTGCATTACAAAATTTTCCATTACGAATGCCCAAGGACAAATGACAAATGACAAAATTATTCCTCAAATTTTTTAAAAGCTAGGGCGACATTGTGTCCTCCGAAACCAAAGGAATTAGAAAGGGCAACCTCTACCCGTTGAGTTCGGCT
This sequence comes from Scytonema hofmannii PCC 7110, assembly GCF_000346485.2. Lineage (NCBI taxonomy): Bacteria > Bacillati > Cyanobacteriota > Cyanophyceae > Nostocales > Scytonemataceae > Scytonema > Scytonema hofmannii. Next base: position 2,108,698 of record NZ_KQ976354.1, on the reverse strand, counting down.
GTGCAGAGGAACATAGTCTAGGTCACAAGCTGGATCGGGAGCTTCAAGATTAATTGTGGGTGGAATTTTGTCCTGTACTACCGTCATTACTGTTGCCACAGCCGGTTCTTTCGTACATACCGTGCTAAATTGTTAATTACAGTCGATAAATTTGCTTTAAAATTAAGGCTTACAGGCGCTTATAGTCTGAATTTCAGCAATCTGACCGTCATGCAGTCAATAATGACTGTTATGCTTGCAAGCATTGGTCTCAAGCTTATTTTTCAACAAATTTAACACGCGCTTTGTACGCAAGAACCAGAAACTTATCGAAAACATCCTTCCCTAAAAAGTTTCCCGCACAGAAGCACAGTTTCAGTGTAGATAAATCCGCTTGAGCAATGGCTGACGTTTCTGCTAGAGATTTGAAGATGTAAGATACACCGGGAAGAATGGTAATCTTCTCTGCTTTTATCACCTTCAAGGTCAAGATTTCCGGCTCAATCAGCGACCAGTATCAGGACTCAGAGCATCAAAAACCGAGAAAAATCCTTCGCAAACCAGCTATAACAATCGGTTCCATCACTTTGGGCGCAAGGTAATCTTGAATCGCTTCCTTAAAGCTAGGTCGAGCTTTGAGACGTGCGATATACGCAGCGAGCGCTGGACGTCGTCCGTTGCGCCAGAGAGTGTCAAGCTTAACCTGCTCTAGATAGTGTAGTACCGCCGTCCAGACCAAGTCAGCAAGCGAATAATTAGCTCCACAAAGCCAATCGCTTTTCCTAAGTTCGTTCTCAAGTTGGTCAAGAATTTCATTCATTCGCCCGTTTATAGCTGCTACCTGCGCCCGATCGTCAACCGTCGCGTTCCAATTCTTTACGTCTTCTAGCTTTGCTGCATATTGAGTGTGAAGATTTGGATTTTCACGCATCAGTTTGGCAACAAGGTCTTTTTTCATCCGCATTGATCGACGCGCCACAATTCCACTAAATCCTTTCAGGTTGTGGTAAATCAATTCGCGCATCGGAAAAGCGTCCTGAAGGTCGATCCATTTGGTCATCTTTTCCGTCAGCGTTTCTTCTACCGGTGTCAGTCTGTGTTCTGGGAAATTTTTGTCGAGATGGCGAACAATAATAGCTGAGTTGCACACCACTTTACCGTCATCGACTAAAGTCGGTACTACCGCCTTTGGGTTGATCCGAACGTAATCTGGCTTGAGATTTTCAAAGGTAAGTAAATTGACGATGTGGCTTTTCCACTCAATACCTTTTTCAGCCAAAGCTAGCCGCACTTTCTGGGAACATAGTGAATCGGGGAAGTGATAGAGTTCTAGGCTTGTCATAATGCTCCTAAGGGTTATGTTGCAAAAACTTTGTCAGGTTGGATAACCAATTTCAAATTGTAATTGTTGAAAGAATACGTAGAGAAGCGAAATTTCGCGTTTCTACATAGCTATGTGAATACTCGGTGTTGCAGGGAGGGCATTTGGCTGCGGACTTGTTCTAGACGAGAGGGGTTGATTTCGGCGATCGCCACTCCTGGTTTATCGTCAGCATCGGCTAAAATCACTCCCCAAGGATCGATAATCATCGCGTGTCCGTGGGTTTGGCGGCGGGCGTAGTTGAATCCGGTTTGGGCGGGAGCAATGACATAGCAGGTATTTTCAATGGCTCTCGCTTGCAGTAGCACTTGCCAGTGGTCTTTGCCAGTGAGAGCAGTAAAGGCTGCGGGAACAAATATTATATCCCCACCTTTAGATGCTATGTGTCGATATAGTTCAGGGAAGCGGACATCGTAGCAAACAGAAAGCCCTATATTACCCAGTTCTTCCGAAAAATAGACCGAAGGTAGGTGTTTGCCAGCCATAACAGTGCTGGATTCTCGATAGGTGTTGCCGTCGGAGATGTTAACATCAAATAGATGTGTCTTGTGGTAGCGGGTGAGTTCTTGACCATTGGGACTGACGAGTAAGGCAGTGTTATATACTTTTCTCGTGTTGTCTACGGTAACTGGAAAGCCACCGCCTAGGATGGTAATTTGAAAGCGCTGAGCCATTTTTTTGAGGAATTTTTCGCTCGCAGTGGCGATCGCTTCCGCTTGAGCGAGTTTGTCATTCACTTCTCCCATGAAGGAAAAGTTTTCTGGTAAACCAACCAATGTAGCACCCTGACGCACGGCAAGTTCGATTAATTCCTCTGCCTGAGCCAAGTTTTTTTGTAGATTGGGCACACTAGTCATTTGAATAGCAGCGGCTAGATAAGATTTCATAAATTCTAGGACTTACGCGTTGACAAGAAAGACAAGAAGTGAATAAGAAAAGTACGAAAAAAAACAAGCGATCGCTAGTTACTAAAATCGCAAATGCGACAGTGGCTTTAAAGGCGGTTTCGCTAGCTGCCAAATCTTGATAGTCTCATCTGCACTGCCACTAACAAGGGTATTATCTTGCGGATTGAAAGCCACAGACCAAACTGCTTTGTTATGTCCGGTGAAAGTGTCTAACAACTGCCCTGTTTTGAGATTCCACAATTTAATTGTCCGATCGTAACTACCACTAGCGAGTTGCTGCCCATTGGGGCTAAAAGCCACAGACCAAACTGCATTATTATGTCCAGTTAGGACGTGCGGCAACTGCCCCTGCGGATTCCACACCTTAATTGTTCGGTCATCACTACCACTAGCAAGTTGCTTTCCATCAGGGCTAAAAGCCAACGCTGAAACAGCCCGATTGTGTGCCGCTAAGGAGGTTTTCAATATGCCGCCAGCCAATTGCCAAATCATGATTTTTCCATCTTTAGTACTACTGGCAAGCAACTGCCCATCAGGACTAATGGCAACCGCTTTTACTGCATTTGTGTGATAAAAACTGCTCCGTACCTCTCCAGTACTAATATTCCAGACTTTGACTGTCCGATCCCAACTGCCACTTACTAAAGTCTTCCCATCTCGGCTGATAGCAACAGATTCAACATCATCAGAATGTCCAGAGAAAGTGCGGAGCAACTCCCCATTTTTTAGATTCCACAACCTAATCCGGTTGTCCCAACTACCACTAGCTAACGTTTTGCCATCTGGACTAATACTGAGTGATACAACTGCATCAGCATGTCCCTTGAAGGTATGGAGTAATTTGTCAGTTTGCAGATTCCAAATCTTAATCTTGCGATCGTAACTGCCACTGGCTAAAGTTTTACCGTCTGGGCTAATGGCGATCGCATAAATCCAAGCCGTATTTCCTCTAAGGGTGCGAGAAAGATGAGTGGTAAGTAAAGATTGAGAAGAGTACGCAAGCTGTGTTTGTGAAAGCGATTTAGACCAACTTAATCCAACAACAGCCGTCATTGTTGTTATTACTATTCCTACCCAAATTTTCCCATTAATATGCTTTAACATTATACAAAATCCTCCTTGCGTTCAGTAGTGGGGATTGCTCACCCTACTTAAATGTTTTTACTGCAAGCTGAGATAGGAATGCTTTACCCTCTTTCTTTTGCTGTTTATCCTGACTTTCAATTCCGAGTCTAAACAGGTATAAAATTATTATCCCCATAATTGCCACCAGACCAATGGGAGTTAAGTATGTCCAATGACCGGACATTTTGTCCCAAATATGCCAAGTTAAAAGAAACATGGCTAAGTAAGTAAGTTTATGCAATTGCTTCCAATTTTTCTTGAGCTTTTTTCTACTCCAATCATTAGAAGTGATAGCTAGAAGTGTAAAAATTGTAAAGGTGGCTAATCCTTGGTTATAAATCCAACTTGTCTTTAAGTCGAATAAATCTACACGTCTTTTTTGTACTAAAAGAAACCCATGTCCCAATGCAAATAAGAAAGCCAGAATACCAATGCTACGGCGATGTTTCAGTAACAATTTGAGAATACCAGTCTCTTTTGTGTGCGGAATAACAATTCTCAGAATTGTAGGTAATAAGGTGAGAATGTAGCAAACTAATGCGAGGAATCCTAGAGTTGTTTCTAGGGTTGGTGTATCTATAGTTGACATGTCAAATCTCCGACTATAACTCTGAGACTTATACCAAATCCTAAATAGGAGTTACTGAACTCAACCTATGCATTGGGAAAATCGATGTTGGTTTAACATTAGCCAACAATTGTCAAAAACTTGAAGAGATTTAAAGGCAATCGGAGAAAATTATCTTGTCAAATCCAATCGCTGTGCCAATCTCTGGGCATGAAAAACCATGTATTCATACTACGTTACGAACGTAGTTCATAGGTGTCTGTTGCAATTCACTTGCTTTGAAATTGTGCTTGTCATTGAGCAACAACACCTTCAGACGCCCAATCTCTTTTTCCAGGACTTGAATTCTATTAAATAAGGAGCAAATTATCTCGGCTTCTCGATCTGGTAACTTTTCATGGTTAAAGAAACCAATTGGCTCTCCTTTGCAACGAACAATTCGACCCGGAACCCCCACTACAGTGCAATTAGAAGGAATATCTTGCAAAACGACAGAACCTGCACCTACGCGAACGCGATCGCCAATCTGAATATTTCCCAAAACCTTTGCCCCAGCACCTACTACGACATGCTGTCCTAGGGTTGGGTGGCGTTTACCTGTTTCTTTACCAGTGCCACCAAGAGTAACTCCTTGATAAATCAAAGCGTAGTCTCCCACGATTGCAGTTTCTCCAATCACGACGCCCATGCCGTGGTCAATGAATACACGCTTGCCAATTTTCGCTCCTGGGTGAATCTCAATTCCGGTCAATAACCGACCTAGGTGGGAAATCAAGCGGGAAATCAGTAGTATCCTCTGGCAATACAGCCAGTGCGCCACCCGATGAAAAAACAGTGCCTGCAAGCCAGGGTAGCAAAACAGCACTTCCAACCAATTATGTGCGGCAGGATCCCGCTCAAAAATAATTTGGAAGTCAGCTTTTAGAGTGTTTAGTAGCATTGTTGACAAGTTAAGTTTTTTTTAGCTTTGTAAAATGGGGCTTTTTTTGTCGGAATCAAGAGTGTGCATCTGATTATTTGCAGAAACATCAAACAGCGAGTTGACTCCTGAAATAGACGTTATTGCCAAAATAGTAATTTTGATGACAAATCTAGGAGTGATTTCCATGACGGAATGTTAATTATTGCAGAGGTGCTTGCTTGGAAACTTTCACGTTAACTTCGATGAAGGGTAGGAGAACATGAGGCGGGTAACGCATCTTGTCTCTACCCTACATTGGGAATTAGGTCAAGTTCATGACCAAAGTGTTTGGAATCGCTCTCAGAAGTTCCATAAAGAAGTGACCACGCTACATAGACTTTCAGGTTCACTACACTAAGATGTTATCAAATACGTAGTTACCCACAGCTATACCTGCTGTCAAGCCGTCTTGATTGGATGAGGGCAGATGAATCCCACCGTAAAGGCGGCTGATAGAATTCTCCTGAGCAAACTCTGAAAAGCTGCCGAACGAGCGAGCAACACCAGGCAATTCTTGGGAAGGGATGCTGTAACTGATATTGTCGGTTCCATAGAAGGAAGCCAAAATTTGAGCTGCTGCTGCACCTATTGCAGAATGCGCCGCTATGTAGTCGGGAAACGGTGGGGTATCTAGCAGCGGCTGCCAATTAGTATCCTGAATTGTGTTTGGATTACCGTCAGTATCACCTTCCCGGATTCCGGTAATTGGTCGCCATTGATTGTATGTGTACTTGACATCAAACGCAACAAGACCCGCATCAGCTGTGGCGAAATTCAGCAGCGCAAACAAACGGGCGTTCTCTGCCAGTGTATTGCCCTGCTGCAAGGCCACGTCTTGCGCGATTAGGTTGTATGGCTCACCGAAGGTATCCAAGCGATCGTAAGACCAGAATTTAGCAATTTCCGTTTGCTCTGGGGTGCGGGTGATTCTGGTAACGTCTGTGTTCTCCAACCCGCCCAACAACCGGACTTGCTTAAGTTCGGCTGCGTACTGGGCACTATCCAAACTTGGAGGACCATCCACCCTGGTACCCTGTAGAACATCTTCGACGCTGGATATCGCAAAGGGAGTAATGTTGCCCCACCCCGGCAATACTGCCTCCCCAAAATTAGGGGTTGTTTCACCTCGGGTAGGAGTGGGTCGCCACACACCAGGGGCTGGTTTCTCAGTGTAAACTACAGCAACAGCTTCTGCTAAACCGTCATTTTCCCGCAATTTAAGTATTTGATTGGCAACGTCTACTCCTAAATTAAAGCCAGCGTCCTCAGCCGCGCCATCAGGGATTTCCGCCAAAGACCTAAGCCGTTGTGCCTCGAATGCAGCTGCTTCTCCTGGGTAAAGATCGATCAGTGTTTGGTACGCTGCTCCGACTACCGCAGCCTCGAGCGACGCACCTGCAGCTTTAGATGGGTCTATGTTGACAAAGTAAGAACTGTAGCTTTGGTCAATCGCATTAACAGCATCATAAATTGCTGCGTGAACTATCGCCGCATTGCGTGAGTCAAGAGCAGCATCGGCTTCGGGGTTCCCCTGTGCAAGCTTGATGTTATTAGCCTGGATGGCATTAAAAAGAGTTGAATTCCAATCGAGGACAACGTCAGTCCCAGGCGTAGAGACAAAAGCGCTGGTCACATTGTTAGTTTCATTGCTCTCAACAACGTCGTTGCCTGGGTCAACTTTGGCAAGCAGATGATAGGCTCCTGGTGACACCACACTAGGTGTACGAAACTCAGGGTCAGCAAAGTTTATGGTAAAAGTTCGGGATTCCCCCGGCGCTAAGTCAACCCTTCTGGCATTCAGATTGCCCAATAGCTCATCTGTGCCCTCCAGTTTGGGATTAAGGGTATTTAAGGGTGAATCATCCAGAACTGAGTTTGTTGATGCGTAAATGTCGAAGGTTAGAGGTCCTGTGAACGTTGTTTGACCTTGATTGGAGACAACAACTTCCACTTTCCCCTGTTCTTCAGGAAAAATTGTGGGCTCCTTAATGTTGCCGAAATCGATAACGAGGTCTGGTAAAAGTGTGTCCATGAGGTTTTGTTCCTTTTGTGAAATGAAAACTTAAAATAAAGAGGTAATTGCTTATACAAGAGAACCGGACAGATCAGTCGGTTCTAATATGAACTTTGTCAGCAGTACTTTGCTCTGCAACAGGCTTGGCAATTGCATCCGGCAGTTCATCCTCCACCCATCGCAAGCGGGGATACTGGTAGGCGGCAACTGTCGCCAGCATCGTCAGCACTCCTAAGACGATGAACAGTAAGGCAATGCCGCGCCCTTTGCCGACGCCGATGATCTGTCCAATGCTGCTTGCTAGCGGTCCGTTAATGGTCATCAGGGGCTCGAAGACTTTGTCTGCCAAAGGTCCGGCGACAAGATAAGCAAGTGGTAAAGTAGTTCCCGCAATCATTTTACTCAAAGCGAAAACCCTTCCCTGCACATCAAGCGCGACTTTTTGTTGCATTATTACTTGGCTAGAGCCGTAGATAATTGGCACACCTAAACAAACGAGGAAGATGGCGACAGTAACAAGTAGAGCTGAGGGCTTTAGCCCAGTAACCATTATGCTCAGTCCGTTTAGCAGTGTGAAGCCAAATATGCTATTGATGCGACGTTGTGGTCCTCCCCAGATGCTCATCACCAAGCTGCCGATTACCATGCCACTGCTGATGATAGAAACCACGATACCAAGGACGGCAGTTGAAACCAAGGACATAACTAACGGCGCGGCTAAGACCTCAACGGCTCCTTGGAAGAAGTTAATAGCCGCCAAGAAAATCTGCAACCCTAAAAGCCCAGGTCGGGCTATAATATAATTCCAGCCGTAAGCAATTTCGCTTAGCAGCAAGGTTTTCTTACCTGAGTTAGCAGCATTGATTTCGGGGTTGGGTAAGCGGACGCTAAGTAACGTCATCAGGGCAAAGAGGAAGGTGGCGAAGTCCACTAGGACTACGCCTTGAAGCTGAATTGTTACAACTAGCACGCCCGCCACCACTGGCGAGATTAGTTCGGAAACTGATTGTGCCATCTGGCTCAGTCCGCTGATGCGATGGAGGTGCTGCTTAGGCACCAGCAGCGTGGACATGGCGGTATAGGCTGGCCATTGGAAGGCTCTACAGACAGAGCTAACAGCCGTTGCCAGGTAGATGTGCCAGACTTCCAGTTGATCGGCAAACAGGAGCAGAGCGATCGCCAGGGTGCTGAGACCAGCCCCTAAGTCGCTAAAGAACATGACTCGCTGTCGGTTCCACCGGTCTGCGAGAGCGCCCGCTACGGGAGAAACGACGACAAGCGGTAGGGTAGTAAACAAATAAATCAGTGCGAACTGGGTAACTAACCCGGTTCTTTGGTACACCCACACACCCAATGCGAAGCTGGTGAGACTAGAGCCGATCAGGGAGACTAGTTGTCCAAACCAGATGAGAAGAAAGACTTGCATTCCTTTGGCAGCGCGTTTTTTCATCATAGCAATCCTTCAATTCATCGAGGTTCTCAAATGACTTATTGGCATTGGGTTCATTAGTCATGGCTCCAAAACTTCTACAAGTTGTAATTGTGGAGAATAGGAAGGCATCAACACCAGATCGATGCCTTATAGCACCTCTACTTGTCAAGACTTACGCACTTCATAGAGAGAAACCGGGTTTCTGGGCAGAACTTGGCAGATGAAACGACCATTTTTCGGAAAAGTCACCCGGTTTTTGCGTAAATCCTACTTGTAATTAAGTGTTTTTCCGCTAACCTGGTCGAGGTAGTTTCTCAACCGTTCTGCCAGGAACTTAACGTGGGGATTGGCGAGAATCGTGTAATGATTACCTGGGACAGTATGGATTTCTATCTGATTAGAAACAAATTTGCTCCAACCTAAGGTATGGTCGCCAAAATTATCGAAATCTTCAGAAAACATCTCGTTAGGCCGCAAGAGAATAACTCGGTTTGGATAGACCTCAGGCTTGTAGCTCCACATGGCTCTTGTGTTAGCTTTAAAAACCTGCAGAAGACGTTGAATTTGCATCAGCCCGACATCTGCTGGCAGGATATTGGCCTTCCTCGCTTGCTCCAAAACGTATTGCAATCCCTCGTCTGGTCCAAGCCCCTGGAGTTGGTCGTGAGATACTGTTAGGTCTTTGGCAAACCGACCCCCTAAATCCCTAACAAACCAACTCAGGAGTTTAGCATCATCAAGGTTTGATGTGCCAACTGGCGCTCGACTATCCAGCAAAATGAGTGCAGCAACTTCTTGATTCTGCTTATGCAGTTGCTGGGCCATCTCAAAAGCTACAATGCCTCCCATTGACCAGCCTCCCAGAAGGTACGGACCCTCAGGTTGAATGGTACGCAGTGCTTCAATATAATGAGTAGCCATATCCTTAACCTGGGTATAAGGCTCCCTTTCCCCGTTAAGACCCGGTGATTGCAGCCCGTAAAATGGTTGCTCTTGACCCAAAAGACGTGCCAAATCTACATAGCAAAGTACATTTCCACCAACTGGATGTACGCAGAAGAAAGGTGGCTTTGAACCAGCAGGCTGAATTTCTACTAAGGAAGACTGGGGTACGAAAGCCGTTTGCTGGCGTAATATACTGGCTAGACATTCTATAGTCGGTCTTTGTAAGAGCGTAGACAGTGAAAGCTCTTTTTCAAACAGCTTCTGAATCTGGGTCATCAGGCGCACGGCAAGAAGAGAATTACCTCCTTTGTCAAAGAAATTGTCCCGTACTCCCACAGGGTGTATATGTAACAAGTCTTCCCAAATCTGTGCAAGCTGAAGTTCCAGGGGATCGCTGGGCGCGACAAAAGCTTTTTCCCGTTCGGATACCACCTGCTCGGGAATTGGAAGCGCCTTCCGATCCACCTTGCCGTTGGGCGTCAGCGGCAGAGCTTCCAGGGGCACAAAAGCAGAGGGCACCATGTACTCAGGCAACTTCTCTGCTAAGAAGCTACGTAGTTCACTTACATCTGGTACCGAATCCCGATCGGGAACGACATAAGCAACTAGACGCTTGGTGCGATCGAATTCCCCCACTGCCGTTGCTACTGCATTACGCACCGCCCGGTGCTGCTCCAGAGCCGCCTCGATTTCTCCCAATTCGATGCGGTAGCCCTGAACTTTGACCTGGAAGTCCTCCCTCCCCAGAAATTCAATGTTCCCATCTGGAAGATAGCGACCAATATCTCCTGTACGGTATAAACGCTCTCCTGTTTTAGGATGATTGATAAAGTAGGCTTTGGTTTTTTCCTCATCCCGCCAGTAACCTATAGCCAGTCCAATGCCCCCGATGTAGAGACGACCTACAACCCAATTGGGACAAGGTTCCAGCGCCGAGTTGAGTACGTACAAGCGCTGGTTCACCATTGGCTTACCATAGGGAATGCTGTTCCCAGCAGAATCAACCTCTTCAATAGGATGTAGGACAGACCATATAGAGGCCTCAGTGGCACCTCCGAGACCAATTACCTGAACGCCTTCAGATAGAGCTTCGATCTGATTTGGAAGGACCACCGGGATCCAATCCCCACTCAGAAGGACTAGACGCAGTGGGCAAGGAGGCATTTTGGATCGACCACCCAAATATTCTATCAACATCTGCATCAGGGCTGGCACCGAATTCCAAATCGTGACTTTTTCCCGTACTAGCAACTCCGCCCAGTGAGCCGGGTCCCGCACAACTGAGGCATCAGGGATGATAATTGTCCCTCCCGCAGCCAGTATGCCGAAGATGTCGTAGACCGACAAGTCAAAACTTAAGGAGGACAGCGCCAGTAAACGATCCTCAGGGCCGATGCCAAAACGCTGGTTGATGTCGCAAATTGTGTTAACTGCGCCGCGATGGTCGATCATCACACCCTTGGGCAGACCTGTTGAGCCTGATGTAAAGATAACGTAAGCCAGATCCTCCGGTTTCTGAACTACCTCTAAGGGGTGATTGTCTACTTTCTCCAAGTCCTTGCTGTCTACACAAAGTCGCTGGACGCTCTCAGGCCATTCTAGGTTATCGTCGATCCAGGATTGGGTCAGTACCAGCCCGACCTCACTCTGAGCCAGAAGATACCAAAGACGCTCTTTAGGAAGTGCAGGGTCAATGGGCAGGTAGGCAGCCCCGGACTGGAGAACTCCCAATACGGCTACCACCTGCTCCCAACCTTTCTCCATAACTACCGCCACCAGTAGGTTAGGGCGAGCCCCCAACCGCCGTAGCCAGTGCGCCACCTGATTGGAGCGATAATACAACTCCTCATAAGTTAGAATTTTTTTGGAAGAAATCACGGCTGTTTGACGCGGTTGTTGGGAGACCTGCGCCGCAAATAAGGTGTGAAGCATGTCGGCTGGTACGGGAGCCGAGGTAGCGTTAATGGTCAAACGCTGTTCTTGCTGTGCAGGTGGCATCAGTTGTGGAACCGTCTCTTGCCAGACTTCTTCCTCTTCAGCCAAACGATGCAGAAGAAGACTGTAGGCGCTGAACATATCGTCTAAAAGCCCCGCAGGAAACAGTTCCTCTACAGCGTCCCAGTTACAGACGAGAGCCCCATCTTGTTCGTAAACTTCATGATCCAGCTGAACCTGTGGTGTCTGGAGGCAACTGTAGATCTCTTTACCCGACACAGGGCTATTGGGAGTTTCTTCACTGTTTGAATTCAAGTTAAGACTGCTGGCAAATACGACAGGCATCGCGGCTCTTGAAGTCCTGGTTTCAACGCGATTTAGTTCCCGCAGGACTCGAACACCACTAACATCACTGCGTTCAAGGTCAGTTAAGAGTTGGCTTTGAAGGCGCTTAGCTCGGGTTACGAAGGGGATCTCTGAGAAGTTGTCCACTTCTAGCAAGATGGTTGAGCTAAAGTTCCCTATGATGTCGTTAACCTGAGGATGCAAGGGCAGACGGTTGAAAAACAGGATGTTTAAAGTAAAATGACGAGTTTTGCTCCAAGCAGCAAGAGCCTCGCAATAGGCAGCACACAGTGCGACTGTGGGTGTCAAACCCGCTCTGATAGCTCGAGTTTTCAACTGCAGCCAAATCTTTGGTTCCAATCTCGCATTCCGGCGCACAAATTGCGGATGTGACACAGAAGCAGGATTTTTAGCTAGGGGCAACTCTGGCGCAGGAGGAAGCGTTGAGAAACGGTTCTTCCAATACTGCAAGGAGCGTTGGTACTCTTCTGAATTTTCTAAGGTATTCAATGCTAAGACATAGTCTCGGAATGACAGGTCTATAGGAGGAAGGAAAGCATCAGGATTCTGATATAATATTACAGCCTCTTGGGTCATTACCGAGTCTGCTCGACCATCTACGATCATCAAGCTGATGCTAAGATGAATCCGAACAAGTCGATCGTCTAGGCGGTGAGCTTGAATCTCGAATAAGGGCCATTGGTCAGTCGTTGGTCCTTGTTGGGACATGCGCTCACGAATAGACGCCAACTGGGATTTGACCTCTTGCGGGTCTTTGCCACGCTGGTCAAAAACCTCAATTTGATAAGTTGGCACCTGCTCTAGAATTTTTTGCTGACCGTCTGGTAGCACAATAGCCCGCAGCATCTCGTGCCGCTCAATCAACCTTTGCAAAACCTGGTTGCATCGTTCTATATCCAAATCGACAACTTCAAACTCGTAGTAGCTGTGGGCCATCACGTTACCCATCTCAAAACCCCTACTTTGCCCTAGCCAGTATGCTTGCTGAATGTCGGTTAAGGGAAAAGGGAGGTGTCGCTCCTTGGGTGCAGGTACTATTGCTGGCAACGAAAAATCGGTATCTGCGCTCGATGTCTCTTGTTTGGTCTGGGCGACAAACCGAAGTTGCTCTGGTGCCTCAGTTTGGGTAGCTTTACCATTTTTGTGATTTGCTGCTTCATCACGCGTCTGAAAAGTATCTGAAGTTATAGCACTACTAAGTACTTCCTGAGAACGCTGCTTGTCCTTTGGCAACAAGAAGCCCCCCGCTCGCATTTCCTCCACGCTCTTCTTAACAGCCCTAATAATGAAGTCTATATCTTCATCGGTATGGGCTGTGGACAGAAAAAATCTCCGTCCTTCCCAAGTGTAGACTCCATTATGAATTAGGTGATAGAAAAACAGATCCATTTCCAAGGTCGTGTACACATCAGTGACATTACCCGAAATGCTAAAACGAAACACCGACCCACAATAAACCATCTTGATGGGTACATTCTCTTGCTTAAAGTAAGCATTTAGTGTTTCAGCTAACTGTGATGTCCGCCGATTTAAATTCTGATGTAACGTAGGTCCTTGTTCTTTAAGATACTTGAGTACAGCCCAGGCGGTAGCCGTGGTCAAAGGATTCTTGTTAAAAGTTCCTCCGCAAAATATGGTTTCGGCTTCAGGAGACGAATCATCTCCATAGTTCCACGCGCCGCCGTCAATTGCGTTCATGTACGCTGCCGAACCAGCCACGACGCCAATTGGCATTCCGCCACCAACTACTTTGCCGTAGGTGGCTATGTCTGCTTCCACACCAAACCATGCCTGGGCACCGCCAGGATGGAGACGGAAACCTGTGATTACCTCGTCGAAAATTAATGCTATGCCAGCGGCTTTCGTCAATTGCCTCAACTCTTGGAGAAACTCTTTAGGCTGTATATCAGGGCGGCCACTTTGCACAGGCTCCACTAAAACAGCAGCTAGTTCTTTCTCGTGGGCTTTGATGATGTCGAGGGAACGGGGATCGCCATAAGTTAGTACCAGAGTTTCCTCGCTAACATGGGGGGACACACCATTGAGTGGTGTCGCCTGTACTTTTCCGTCTGCAGTTATAGATGGTTCGACCAAAGTACCGTCAGACTGACCATGATAAGCTCCTGCAAATTGAGCAATCTTTGTGCGCCCTGTCACTCCACGAGCCAAGCGCATTGCTGTCATCACTGCTTCTGTGCCTGTATTACAGAACGTTACTCGCTCCATGCCTGTCAGTTCACAGATTAACTGCGCTACCTCGCCTGCCAAATTCGATTGGGGACCAATTTGTATGCCTTCCTCGATCCGCTCTTCCAACGCCTCCATAATAAAGGAAGCTCGGTGACCAAACAGATGGACACCAAATCCCATTGAAATATCTATATATTCGTTGTCATCTACGTCCCAGAATTTAGAACCCATTGAACCCTTGCCAACGATGGGATAAACCATCTCTTTGGTAGAAAGACGAAATGCGGATGCAGCTCTTTTGTCTGCTAAGACAGGGTGGTACGTTTGTTTGTGTCTTTTTGACCCTTGAGTGCGCTTAGTATAACGTGCTATAAACGTCCTTAAATATTCCTGCTGAATGGGGATCAAACCGTCTTTCTGTCCCGGTGATTTTGGTTGAACAGACGAAGAAGATTTAGCGACAGGTAGATTTGAATTTGTTGGATTTGATACATAGTTAGGGGACGCAGTAGTGGTTGTTGGGGACTGTAGACGGTCGTTGCGTAAGAGTTCCAACTGTTGAGACATCAATTGAATCTGCTGCCCGATAATTCCTTCTAGCACAGTCTCAGACACCGATCGCCCATCTTGTTTGTCCACTACTTTATCTGTAGGTACGGCTACAGGTGGATGAGAAGCTGTTAGCAATTGTTGAGATAATTTGATAGCTTCCATCTCGGGCTGTTGGGAATTTACTTTAGGCTCTAATTCAGATTGAGAAAAGCTTACTGAATCCCACTCTGGGGATAGATTTTGCTCAATGTAGGTGGACAGGGTATCAATGGTTGTTAACTCTTCAAACAACTGGCGAATTTCAACCTTAACTCTAAAAGTGTTTTCAAGACTTCGAACAATGTCTAAAAGGATGATTGAATCAGCCCCCATTTCCAAAAAAGATGCATAAATATCTATTTCATCTGGAGCCAATTGCAGCCATCGCGCTATTGAAGAACGCAATATTGACTGAATGCTGTCTTTCTGTTTAGTTGTTGATATTGTGTCTCCCGATGTGATTTTAGATGCTATGTCAACCTGAGGATTAGATGTTTTTGTAACTAATTGATTTCCATTCATAGTTGCGACAGATTCAACCCAATAACGTTTGCGCTGAAAGGGATAGGTTGGCAGAGAAATCTTAAAAAGTTGGTAGTCTTGATAAAATCCCACCCAATTTACATTGGTACCTTTGATATATAAGGCACTTAAACTGTTTAAAAGCACCCACAAGTCGTCTTGGCCTTTACGCATCGAAGGCAACCAAGTACTACTGTCTGGAGGTAAGCAGTGCTTCCCCATACCCAACAAAGTAGGATGCGGACCTACCTCAATAAACAGGTTATAGCCCTGGTCAGCTAAGGTATGCATCCCAGCGGCAAACTGCACTGTTTCCCGAAGGTGTCGCCGCCAGTAAGTCTCGTCAGGAATTTCCCCAGTCGGTAGAATCTGACCAGTTAGATTCGATACCAATGGAATGCGAGGGGCGGCAAACTGCACTTGACTAGCCAGATGCTCGAATTTGTCGAGGATGGGTTCCATCAGTGGTGAATGGAAGCCGTGAGAAACTTGCAAGGGACGAGCATTAATTCCCTCAGCATGCAACTGCTTCAGCACAGCCTCTACAGTTGCTCGGTTTCCTGAAATCACGATATTATTAGGACCGTTAATAGCAGCGATGGCGATCCGCGACTTATGCGGATCTATGGCAGATACTACCCGTGCTTCATCTGCAAACACGGCAGCCATCATCCCGTCTTCAGGCAAAGCCTGTATCAGACGCCCACGCTCAGCAATGAGTTGAAGTCCATCTTCCAGACTCAACACCCCAGCCACGCAAGCAGCCACGTATTCCCCCACGCTGTGTCCCATGACGATATCGGGCACAATTCCCCAAGAGCACCACAATTCGGCAAGCGCATACTCCAAGGCAAACAGAGCTGGCTGGGTATAAACTGTTTGGCTTAACAATATTTTGGAATCATCAGATTTCTCAAAGAGAACTGACAGGAGCGGCTGTTCCAAAAAAGGTCGAAGCAGTTCGTCGCATCGCTCTAGAGCTCTACGAAACGTGGGCTGGGTATCATAGAGCTGGCGTCCCATGCTAAAGTACTGAGCACCCTGTCCGGTGAATAGAAATGCTATCTGCGGGCGCTTCCTGTCCTGCACATGACCATTCACTAGACCCACTGGCTTGTCACCGTTGGCGAAAGCACTCAGTTGCTCGGTTAGATCCTCGTTAGATTTAGCTACGATTGCCAGACGGTGAGCAAATTGCGCTCGCCCGGTATTAGCCGTGAAACAAACATCCGCTAGAGACTCTGTTGGATGGTCAGCTAAGAGTGCTTGATAACGACACGCCAGATCCAAAAGTGCCTGCTCACTTTTCGCTGACAGGGTCAGAAGGTGCAGAGGACTTTCGATTACTTGTTTGTTTTTGCTTTTGCCTTTTGCCTTTTGACTTTCTTCTGGTCCCGACTCCAGAACCACATGGGCATTGGTACCTCCGAAGCCAAAAGAACTCACACTAGCGATCGCCGTACTCGATGTCTCAGGCCAAGGCTCCAGAGTTTGTGGAACGCGCAGAAGAAGGTCTTCGAAAGGAATGTAGGGATTTGGCTTCTGGAAATGCAGGCTAGGCGGTATTTGCCGATGTTTGAGCGACAGGGCTACTTTAATCAGCCCAGCAATACCCGCTGCTGCCTCTAAGTGTCCAATATTTGTTTTGACCGAACCTACAGCACAGTGGGGTTTAAAAGAGGGGCGCTCGCTGGATAACACGGCTCCCAGCGCTTTCATCTCCATTGGGTCTCCCAGTAAGGTGCCGGTCCCGTGGGCCTCTACATATTGAACCTGACTCGGCTGGACTCCAGCTTTTCGGTAAGCTTGTCGCAGAACAGCCTCCTGCGCCCAACGATTGGGAGCCATAAGCCCATTGGTACGCCCGTCCTGGTTTACTGCACTGCCACGGATAACTGCATAAATGGGATCGCCGTCGCTCAGCGCTTGCGACAAAGGTTTAAGAACGATAACACCAGCTCCCTCACCACGAACATAGCCATTGGCTCGGGCATCAAAGGTTTTACAACGCCCATCGTTTGCCATGAACCCAGCTTTGGTGAAATTGATGGTAATCACTGGCGACAAGAGCAAATTCACGCCCCCAACTAAGGCTAGGGTAGACTCCCCTTGCCATATACTATTGCAGGCGAGGTGAACAGCGACAAGCGAGGAGGAGCAAGCGGTATCAACGGCCATGCTTGGTCCGTGGAAATTAAAAAAATAGGAGAGGCGGTTGGCTACAATAGCTTGGGTGTTGCCCGATCCCGTATAGGCATTGCCAATGGCATTCGCCTTTAAAAGAAGCTCACTGTAATCGTAGGTCGAGATTCCGACAAACACACCTGTGGACGTGTTCGCTAAGCGTTCCGGTATCTGCCCTGCGTCTTCCAGTGCTTCCCAAGCCACCTCCAGCAAAAGCCGCTGCTGGGGATCCATGCTATGGGCTTCTTGTGGGGCAATCCCGAAAAATTGGGTATCAAACTGATCCACCTGCTCCAGAAAGCCGCCCCAGCGTGTACTCATTTTGCCCGGTGTTGCTGGGTTCGGGTCGTAGAAAGCATCTATGTCCCATCGCTGGGCTGGAACTTCGCTAATGGCATCCACTCCGTCGCGCAGAAGCTGCCAGAACGTCTCTGGATTCTTGGCACGGGGAAAACGGCAACCAATCCCGATAATTGCAATGGATTCCATCTCAATCCTTCTCCTCTTTTGTTTTATTAGAGCCTTGCATAGTTACGCAAGATTGACTGCTTGTTCTAGTTGGAGTTGAAGAATATCTAAAATGTTTCATCGCTTCATCGCTCTGTTGTACATCCTTGAGTTTGGTTCTTAATTCACTGGCTAGCGTTCTTAGCTCAAATCTTAAAGGACACAGGGAGAGCCTTTAGTCCGCGTAGAATGATTTTTTCTTGCCACTCCAGTGTGTCTGTTCGGAGTTTCAACTCGGGCATTCTTTGAATGAGCGTATTGATAGCGATCTGCGCCTGGACGCGTGCAAGCGTGGCTCCCAAACAGGCGTGGATACCGTAGCTAAAGCTAAGATGACGGCTCTTTGGTCGAGTGATGTCTAGTTTATCGGGGTCAGGAAACTGAACTGGATCCCGATTTGCTGCTCCCGTGCAGACAAGAACCTGCTGACCCTTTTGGATTATCTTGTTGTCAATTTCGACGTTTTCAATCGCTGTTCGGACAGTAATCTGTACCGGGCTATCGTAGCGTAACAATTCTTCAACAGCATCTTGGATTAGCGTCGGCTCTTGTTTCAGCTTTTCCATTTGATCGGGGTGACGCAGCAAAGCGAGCATACCATTGCTAATCAGTTTTACCGTAGTTTCTTGACCAGCGGCAAACAACAGTATGCATGTAGCTAACAGCTCATCTTCGCTTAGTTTGTCACCTTCTTCCCTAACTGCAATTAGAGCGCCGATCAGGTCATCCTGCCTACACTGACGCCGTTTAGCAACTAGGCTGCGGAGGTAATCCGTAAACTCCAAAACTACTTTATTGAGATGTTCAAAAATATCTACTGACATCATCGGATCTAAGCAAGAGGCTAGATCGTCCGACCATTCCCTAAGCCGATCGCGATCTTCAGTTGGCACCCCCAGCATTTTAGCAATCACGGTGACAGGCAGTGGTTGGGCGAGATCGGCAACGATGTCCATTACCCCAGAACTCCGAACCTGATTGAGCTTTTCGTTGACGACCTCCTGGATGTAAGGACGTAAGCCCTCAACCACTTGAGGGGTGAAAGCCTTAATCACTAACCTTTGCAGTCGGGTGTGGTCGGGCGGATCTAGAAAGAGAATCCACTTGCTGTTGGTTTGTCCAAGTTGGCTGATTTGTCCTTGCTTTTCCCGAAACCTAATGTCTTGATACTTTCCCCAACGTCGCATATCGGCGCTAAAACGAGAATCACGCAGAACCGCTATAGCATCACTGTAGCGAGTAATAACCCATACACCCATAAAGCTCATATGAACAGGGTCTTCGGAGCGGAGGCGATGGTAGAAGGGATAGGGATCGACACGAAACTCGGGAAGGAAGGGATTAAATGTGACTGCTCTTGCGAAACTGGCGTCACGTCTTTCCCTACTGCTAAAAATATTTTTGGAATTATTGTCAGTTAAGTTCATTTCAACTCTCCTCTGTGTTACCTACTGACAAACTCAGTACTTGGCGAAAGACTGCTGTTTTTAACTATGTGCTGGGCAAGAGCCTCTATGCTAGGGTAATCCCAGAAGATAGTGGGTTCTAAATTACATCCAAGCCACTGTGCCAAATCACCGCAGAGTCCGAGTGCCACCGCCGAATCCAAACCATAGCGAACAAAGGGTTCTTGAATATCTATCTCATCAGAGTGGATTTTTAGCTGCTTGGCCATTTGAGTAACCAACCAGCGCTGAATGGTTTCTTCAGTTGAAACCAAGTTTGGCAAATGCGATCGCTCTCTAAAATTGTTTTCATTTGATTCAGTTTGTTGTTCGGGAGCTTGCATCTGCTGCCACAGGGATTTTACTTCCGCCTGTAGACCCTGGAGATCTACTTCGCTTTGAGGATTCTCGATCCAATCCGCCACCACATCCAGGCTAACAGCTAGAAATCCACTCCGGCAAGCATGGCGCTGAATCTTGCCACTAGAAGTTTTTGGGACGCTCCCCGTCTTGAGTAGCAATATCGCATAAACTTGAATTTCATGCTGTTGCGTCACTGCTTTGCGGATCGCCGTGACCACTTCATTGACATCCAGATTCCGTAGATAATTACGCTCTACCTCAAAAGCAATGGCCAGTCGCTCTTCTCCATGCACATCGACTGAAAACGCCGCCCCGTAACCCTGTCGTAATGCCGGATGGCTCCGTTCTACTGTCAGTTCAATATCCTGGGGATAGTGGTTACGACCTCGGATTATGATTAAGTCTTTGAGCCGACCGGTGACGAACAACTCACCATCCTTTAAGAACCCCAAATCTCCCGTGCGCAGAAATGGTCCTGTTCCCGTGTCTGCTAAGTAGGCTTGGAAGGTACGTTGCGTTTCTTCAGGAAGGTCCCAATACCCCTGAGCCACGCTGGGACCTGATACCCAAATCTCACCCACTTCATTAGGCAAACAACAGGTCAAAGTCTCAGGATGGGCAATAATAATCTGTTGCTCCAGTAAGGTTTGACCACACCCAACTAGGGTTCGGGCTTCATAATTCTCTTTATAAGTTGAAACCACCCGTTTTTGTTCAAGGGCATCTCTCTGGATAGTTTCAAACACTGGTGGGGCTACCTTGAGACCACCAGAAACGATCAAAGTCGTTTCGGCCATCCCGTAGCAGGGGTAGAAGGCACTGGAGCGAAAGCCACAGGGCGCAAACACTTCTGAAAATCTTTCAATTGTGTCGCTATGCACAGGCTCAGCTCCATTAAAAGCCACATCCCAACTACTGAGATCAAGACTGGACAGTTGTTCTGGAGTAATCTTGCGGCTACACAAATCGTAGGCAAAATTAGGTCCGCCACTAGTAGTCCCCCTATAACGGGAAATAGCCTCAAGCCAGCGGATAGGGCGTTGCAGAAAAGCAACCGGAGACATGAGAATACAGTGAATACCCAAGTACAACGGTTGCAGTATATTACCAATTAAACCCATGTCATGATATAGAGGCAACCAGCTAACACCGATGGTTTTGTCTGTATGCTGAAAGCCAGTCTGGATCACTTGCTGATTGTGCAGCAGATTCCCGTGACTTACCATCACTCCCTTCGGTGTACCCGTAGAGCCTGACGTGTACTGAAGAAAAGCCAGGGAGCCGCAAGTGATTTCCGGTTCTTGCCATGCTTTTGCTTGGTTGTTGGCAATCCGCTCCGTGGCTAGCCAGTTCAACTGTGCCAATTCGGAATTTTGGGCAAAGTGAACCTCTATGTTGCCCAACAGCGATGTGGTGGTGAGCGCTATCGACGCCTGTGCATTTGCCACAATCGCCTGCAACCTGGACATATTCTGGTTACGACGGGGTGGATAAGCGGGAACCGCTACAACTCCCGCATACAAACACCCGAAAAAGGCGGCAATGAATTCCAGACCAGATGGATACAGCAGCAGCGCTCGGGAGCCAGTAGCTCCAAGGGACTGCAGATAGGCGGCGATGGCACGCGCCTGCCGATCCAATTCTTGATAAGTCAACCTTGAGCTTTCTGTTTCTCCATCCTGTAGAAAAGTAAAAGCTAGTTTGTGTGACTGGTGTACTGCTCTGTAGCGCAACAGGTCTACGAACGTGGAAAATTTAAAATCATTTAAAGAGTCGGTCATCTTATTCTTTTCTCCAAAAATCAAAGCTAGCTACCTTGAGTCAAATGAAAAAAGTCACCCTTAGCCTTGTGCCTGCTGAACGCTGACAAGACTATTTTCTGCACCGATATCAATCCCTGTTTCATATGACGACCAGCTTGGCGCATAATTTAAACTGGAGGGCGTTCCAGTTTCTCACCTCGAGCGGCTTGTAATAAACTGTTATTTGTCATATTTTTCTCCAAACAAATGGTTAGTTCAGGGATGTTAGGGGTTGGTAGCCAAAATTAGAGTTAACTCCGATCGCTCTATTGACAACCTGGGTGGTTTTTTTGTTCTATCCACTTCAGCTTGTTGCTTCTCTCTTGCTGTAACTATATTCCTAATAAATTTTAAAGAGTACAATAGGGAAAAATCGGAGGTCTTTCCAAACAAATTAGTGAGAATAATGAGGAAGTAGGAAAAAGTCAGTAGAGTTTACAAACGACAAAAACCCTCACCGCGCCTTAGTTCTCCCTTTCTTATCTTGAGAGAACAGCACTTGGTGAAGGCATTTTTGATAAGTGTTAAGTAGAATTTATAGGATTTATTCTAAATTCCTATCAATGGAATAAAGCAACAAACAACTTGTTAACTCAATAACTAAAGTGAGATAGAACCAGAGCAATGGCTATTACGTTCAGGTTTTATAACACTCTGTGGAAATACTCGCGGTACAAATGGCAACTGGGCATCACCTGATTGTCCTGTCGCTGCACTAATCCCATACTGTGTAACTTATAAATTTGCAATGAATCTAATTCCACTGGCTCAAGTGAGGTGACCACCTTTTTTAAAGCTGCTTTTAAAGCTTGAACCTCTTCCGAGCCTCGTTGCAGCATCTCCAAGTACTTCCGCAAATGGTTGCTGTAAATTCCTGCTTCTGTGGCAGCATTTTGTAATAGCTGCTGAAGGGTTGTCTTTCCAGAGGAGACTTCATACATGGCTAAGCATACCAGATAAGGATGCCCCCCTACAACCTTCATTAATTCTTCTACCTGAATATCGTTCCAATCCAATCCATAAAGGTGAGCCAAATCTTTCACCTGCTTGCGGTCAAATTCCAGCAACGCCACGGGCACTCCTGCGTTAAAGGGGGATTGATTCATATCTAAGGGAATATAAACTTCGGTAGAATGTGCCATTACCAGACGTAGTTGTTTCCATTGCTCGGAAATTTTCCCCTTTTCGTGCCAGTTTCGCAGCATTCCAAAAAAGTCCTCAATGACTTCGTTATAAGGAAAAATCCGATCCACTTCATCCAATCCCAAGACTAAAGGACAGTCTATTTCCGGCAATAAATACTCCTCAAAGTACACCGTGCAGTTATCGTTGCTACCGAGAATTTCTGTATCCCAATAATCTTTTAACCGATTTTCTAACTTTAACTTGCGACCAACCATCAAACACAGCCAGCGCAAAAACTTATCCAAATTCGTTAAAATTGCCCGCTCTACAGAGCTTAAATCCAAATATACCGTTTGGCAATTTTGAGATTCAGCATAAGCTAGAACCCTAGTCATTAATGAGGTTTTGCCCATCAGGTTCGGTGCTTTAATCCGAATCAACGAACCAGGTTTGACAACTGTCTCGTAACAAACAGACTCAATGCCATCTCGCTCTACGTAAAAAGGAGAACTCAGAGGAACCGATCCCCCAGGAAAAGGTGGTTCTGCACTAAGGGTTGATATTGGTAACCTTGTATTAATAGTAGAAGGCTGAGATTGTTGCCTTTCCCATGCCCTTTCCAAAGCTCTTTTAAAGTTACTCTTTGTAACCTCTTCTCCGAAAGCCTCTGACAGCTTCTGCCATAACTGAGGCCCAACATCTCCCCGAAGGTAATTTACAGAAAGGTGGTACTGCTCTGCCATCTTTTCGTAGGTCAGACCCTGCCACGAACCTTGAAGCACGTTCATTTCAACATCTTTAAGGTATTCTTCAAGATGATTGAAAACTGTTTGCTCGGCAACCTGTTTGGCTTGTTCCCAAGAAAAGGCTAATTTTGAGATCATGGGTGCTTGTACATTCAGCTTTGTTTTACACTTTGACTACACGGCTTCAGCCCAACTTTCCGCTTAGGGATTTTCGGATATAGTTTTTTACTCTATTTAAAGTTAATGTAACAAAATATGCAGCAACTAAGCAATTAACACAATTGTTCTCTTATTTTTCACAAGTTCCCCATGAACGATAAGTTTTTATTGATACATACAATCATTATCTCCTCATAAGTCAGCTAATTCACCATCTTACACCTATATGTGTACCTAAGGCAGGATAATATCTGTCGAACTTACAGACTTACAAACTGACAAAGTGAAAATCCTGACCATAGCAAACGGAAAAGGTGGCGCACTTAAGACCACAACCGCTTCAGAACTGCCGCCATCCTCTCAAAAAAATTCAACACTCTGCTAGTTGATGCCGACCCGCAAAAATCTGCATCATGGTGGGGCGATAAGCTGGGTACAGCTTGCGCCGAAGCGATAAGCCGGGTACGGCTTGCGCCAAGGGCGATCGCGGCGAAATGCCGTTTGAACTCTCCACCGAAACTGACCCCAAACTCCGCGCCCAAGCTGCGTCAAGTTCGAAGAATTTATATCTGACAGACAAGAATTACAAACGCTACTCTCGATATTGTTGACTAATTCTGATTGGGAAATGATTGCTACAGCCGCCGCAAATTCTGTACGAGAGCAGGTTCTACATCAAGTTGATACTGAGAAAGTTTCTGCATAGGTAAGAGCAGCTTTAGCCTCTTACACGCAGCAATTGCCAGCATCGTTAATTATTTTCTGGTGGAAAAATTTGTAATCAGAGTGGTACAGCGCACCATTATGATGGTGCCAAAAGTGGTACAGCCCACCATTGGAGTGGTGCTAATAGGAGTTTTTATCAGTAATTTCTGGAAACAAGGGCAGTAGTTGGGAAGGCGTCGGAGATTTAACTACGCACACAAAGTATTATTTATCGGTTTGCCGATAGACATATGATATATTTACAGCATGACATATGTGATTAGTATTACTTTAATCCTACATCCTAGGTTATTCCCTCTATACTTTTACTAAACTCCTATACCCGTCCTACTCACTTCCAGAATAATTATTTAATTAAAAAGTCAACCGTAATTTACTTTCTTATTCAGTAGCATGAATTTTCGAAAAATGCCTGTAAGCTAGACAATACAAGGCTTTACAGACTATTTTGCATAATTTTACAAGGTTCTCGGCGCAATGCCATGTAAGGGCGCAAGGCATTGCGCCCCTACCAAGACTTTCGGGTAATGCATGATTAATTTCTGGAGATGTCTATAATTAAAATTTAAAATCCAACAGCACTTCAGCAGCAGATTGATAGCGATCGCTAAAATGATACCGCACCATCTTATCTAAAATTGCTGCTAAATTTTCGCTGACTTGTGCGCGATGTCGCCACATAACAGAACCAGTATCTGGGTTGGGCTGAAGTTCCTGAGGTAACAATCCTGTCACTGCTTGAATGCCAATCATACCGACAGCATAAATATCGCTACACAAGCGCGGATGTCCTGCAAATTGTTCTGGTGGTGCGTAACCTCGCGTTCCAATGGCAACTGTTGCTAATTCTGTTTGCTCGCTGCTAGATGGTTGCATCATTTTAACTGCACCAAAGTCAATTAGCACTAGGCGATTATCAAAGCTACGTCTGAGAATATTATTTGGTTTAATATCTCGATGAATGACGCGATGGTCGTGAACAAATACCAGAATTTCTAAGATTTCTTTTAGTAAAGTCATAACATAAGATTCATTTTGTACTCCCCTTACAGGTGGCAATTCGTCACTAAGAGAATGTCCTTGAATATATTCTTGTACTAAATAAAATTCATGATTGTCCTCAAAGTAAGCTAGCAATTGAGGAATTTGATAATGTTGACCTAAAACTTCTAAAATTTCTGCTTCAGCATCAAATAACCTTCTAGCAACTTGTAAAAACTTTGGATCTCGACGGGCTGGCATCAATTGCTTCACTACGCAAACCGGATTGCCGGGACGTTGCATATCTCGTGCTAAATAAGTGCAACCAAATCCACCCGATCCCAAAACCTTTGTCACATTATAGCGTCCACTGAGTATGGAATCACCACTTGCTTTTTCTAGAGGCTCTACTTTTGGAGTGTGAATGTGTTTATCTTTTATTTCTGTCGTCTCTTTCAAAAGAGTATGTAATTGTTCAATTGCTTCTTTTTGTTTTTCAACTTGTATAAGAATTATCTTTGTTTGCTGTTGGGTTTGATACGTAATATAAATCACAATAGCAACACCACTGGTTACGAATGCGATCGCAGGTGGTACTACTGGTATCCATCCTGCTTGTAAAAATACACTTGTACAAATGACTATTAAACTAATAACGGTTGTACCACCTACAACGATGAGTAGCAAAGGATGCCGCAACCGCCAAGCCAAAGCAGCGCCAACAAGTGACCAAATCCATATCCATACCACTTCTGCCCATTCTGGAAAATAC
Organism: Scytonema hofmannii PCC 7110; assembly: GCF_000346485.2. Classification (NCBI taxonomy): domain Bacteria; kingdom Bacillati; phylum Cyanobacteriota; class Cyanophyceae; order Nostocales; family Scytonemataceae; genus Scytonema; species Scytonema hofmannii. The sequence goes on along the minus strand of NZ_KQ976354.1, from coordinate 2,082,971 downwards.
CAAATGAGGGGACGCCCATCTAGAGCTGCACTTATCAACTGGCTTGTTGTCTGTGCGTGAATTAAAGCTGGCGACATTCTTGCTGGTTGGTCTGGTAATGCACTATAGGGGGTGTAAAAACCAGGATGAAGGCTGGGAGTTTTAGTGCCAATAATTACTAGACGGTCTTTGACTAACTTAGGATTAAAAGCCCCGTTTAACACTTGTGTAAGAGTAACTTCCGGTGCAAGGCGATCGGGATGGCGGTAATTTAACATAATTTGATAGCCACCAGCATCTATCCTTTTATAACCACCAGCATCACTTGTTAAAGATGTAAAAATTGCTTTTAATTTGTGATTTTTTGTCTGACTCAATATCATGTTTTTTTGATTAGGATAATCTGGTTTAATTCCCTCTTTTTCCAAATAACTCATTGCCAGTACAGTAGCAAATGATGCGGCTGTTGTACATTTTTGATCTTCAGAATGAGCAAATAACAAACTTCGGCGAACAATACCATCATCATCTGTCAATAAATCGGTAAATCCTACGTTGTTTATAGATAAATTTGGTGGAGGTGCAATTTCCTGAGTTCCTACACTGCTGAATGCACACACGCTAATGATATTATCTCGGTCTTTTAAACCAGACGCAAAATTTTCTTGTTCCGATCTATATAAATTAACCCCAATAATTCGTGGTTGGTATGATTGTAATTTTGCCAATAACTGGTTGATTTTACTATCTGATAGTGGCCATTTTTGTGTCCGAACATCATCTTCGGTTACTGACACTAGCACTAGACGCGAATCAGTTGCTTCTAAGGAACGCAACCGCAACATTTGGTCATATGCCTTTAGTTCTACCGACTGCAATAATTTCAGTTCTCGAACTCCCACTAATAAAGCCGTGACTCCCACACTAGCGCTCAGAATAGTGAACAACCACTTGAAAGGGGTATTGTTGCGACGGTCATCAGAGATGATTTCTTGAGGAGCCTCAGTCAAAGCCGCGTCCTGTTTCTTTTGAGCGACAAACGTATCACTATGGCGATTTTGCCTCTGTAAAGGAAATTGGGACGTTCTTCGAGTCAAACGAACCCAATCTTTTGCTAAAGTGGCACGCAGTTTTTCAAAGAGTTCAGTCATCACGGGAGTACGGCAACCGCCAGATTTTGGTGGGATAATCCAATGCTATACCGTTGAGTAGCCAAATAATGGAGTAAAATCGAAACCATAATGCTTTAATTTTCCTTTGACACTGTTGGTCACAATATTAAAGCTTTTTTAGATTTATTACCTCAATGAGCGTTATCCAGCAAAGTAGTGCTGCCTACTGCCACTGGTGGGACTCTTGCCCATTTGTTACTATCTATCTTTGGAGAAACCGTAAATTTCAATCTCTTCCTGGCTAAAGGTTTCCTTTAATATCTTGCGGAGAACACGCTGGATATGAAGGTGTTTTCCAGGCTTGACCTTTGTCCGCGTGAGAAGTAACAGGTTATGCTCCCCAAATTTTTCTAATCCAGCTACCTGCGTGGCTTCCAGGACATCCTGGTAATCATCTTTTAACTGCTGTCCTACCCTCTCAATAACCTTGTATACACGATCTAAATTAGAGTTATAGGAAACGCCAACTTCCACTTTTGCATAAATGTACTGCTTAGAGTAGTTGATAATCGATCCAATATCGCCATTGCGAATAATCTGTAATTGACCATCGGGATGTCGGATGTGAGTAGTTCTCAACTCAATAGCCTCCACAATTCCCTCAACGCATCTCTCTTCAATTTTCCCAGCTTCAACATAATCACCCACCAAGTAATAATTTTCAAACAGGATAAAAAATCCACAAACGACATCATTAATGAGGTTTTGTGCCCCAAAACCAATTGCTATACTTACAATCCCTGCACCTGCTAAGATAGGCGTGGCATCAATGCCAATAAGCTTGAGGACAGTAACTCCAGCGCTGAAGTAGATGAGATATTTGACAAAACTCCGCATTAAGGGGATGAGCGTCATTCGTCTCTGTTTCTGTAAATCATTTAAATCTGAAATTCTGATGTAGAACTCCTCAAGAATGAAGTTGGCGACTTCAATCAAAACATTGCTGAGAAAGAAAATACCAATAATCTGAATGATGATAGAAGTATAAACACTTATCCAAGCGATAAACTCTATTTGTGGAACAATAAGAGTTACCATGCTAATATAGAGAACGTATTCCAGACATTTTTTGAAGAGTGGGATCAGGTGGCGAAAATGCTCGTAAAAACGCAGCAGATTGTTAGAATTGGAGTATTTAAGACTGAGAGCATCAAGGGTGTCGATGATGGTAGAAACAGCTTTGACAATGAGTAAACCAACTGAGACAATGATATAAATTTTTAAGGCAATGTAAAGATATTTTTCAACGACTTCTGGAAAATAGAGAAATTGAGAGCATAGGATGGCAGATAAGATCCAGATGCTGTTAGTAATAATTCTTTTTAAAACCCTAAAAAAAGCCTCGGTGCTGTCATCATTAGCCTTAATTTGATCGAATTTCTGAGCCACAACGCAAACCCAGTCTATAGCCCGGTGTAACAATGGTATGCTCCAGTTAACCAACATGAGTAGGCTAACAGTTTTTAAGCTTGCCGTGACAAGATTTACCCAGAATTCGGTAGGAATACTTTGAATTAAGTTGAGTTGAAATTCCTTTACATTGTCACCTCGATAAATTACCACCCCATTGACACCTATCAGCAGAAGACACAGCACCACACAAAGAAAAATCAAAAATCTGCTGATATTCCGGCGCAGGGTGGCGATCTTCTCAGTTCTCTCATTCAGCCAAGAAATTTTAACAATCTGCTTGCAGGTTATTCCAATCAGCCAGTTAAACAGGGAGAAAATGAATACCACAAAACCGACTTCAACTAATATAATTACTATATTCATGTTTGGGTTGTATTCCAAAAACAACTTACGTCATCACTCTTGCATTCCAGCATATAGAAGTCTCACAAATAAGCGAACGCCATCGTCTTTTTTTAAAGTAGAATAAGATGGAGCTTCACTGCTACCGATCGCACGCAAATCTGACAGCAGTTCTGGATGGAATTGGCAAGTGAAGGAGCGTCGAATTTTCTTGGTCTCAAAATCTTTATAGTTAATGCAGGTAGCCGAACATTCTGTGACTATTTCACCATCAATCGCTGTCGAACAGAGAATTTCAACGGAGTCGGGCAGTTGTATCAGCCATGACAGAGGACTTCCAGCTATAATGTGTCGATAAGGAACAATGGCGTCATGAATACTGCGGTATGCCCAGTTAGCAAACAGTATGGCTTCTTCGTTGACTTCATCTGAGTGAAACATCGAAATCGATACTTCACGCTCGTACTGAATCGTCGTGTCAATTACACCTTCATGGCTGTCAGCTGTCACATCATGGGCATGGATGAGTTCCCAGGGAAAACCTAAGGCATCGCCGTCGGGAGACTGATATGGCAACAGGACGCGATCGCCAACTTCCTTTGTTTCATTGAGCGTTACTGCAAAATGGGCATCATTCCAGCCAAAAGCAACAGTGCGTCCATCACGCTTTTTGACTTGGAGTGTTTTGCCCATAGCTTGAATGCGAAGAGCAACCTCTTGCAGCGATTTGATTGCTCTACCATCTCGATCGCGATCCATTGATATTATGCCCAGAACTTGTTGGACTGCTTTTCGGAGCAGTCGTATATGACTTTCAGCAGCTAGCTGATGCCCTATACAAATGAAGATTGCGACGGCACTATTGGGCGATCGCGAGATGAGTAATTTTTCTACTAAGGCAAACATATGCTCTTGCGAGCATGCCGGACTTGTCCAAGTGGATGGATCGTAGGTCGATGGCTCGCCTCCTTCGACGACCACAGCATAACCGGAGGTGATTGCTGGAACGACTATTTCTGGATCTATGATTCCACAAGACCAAACAGGCAACAATATTGAGTCTATGTCGGCGACTTTTTGGGCAATGTAGGCAACGTTTTTGGAAGCCCGAACCCATTCGCCGAGAGCGTTCTGACCCACATATTTCCACGGTTCGATAATGGTTATAGAATTACGTAACAAACTGGGATGCAACAGTAGAAACTCAAAGTCTGAGCGTGAATTAATCACTTTCTCTAATGGCGATGCGTGTCCCCACTCAAAAATGCTGTCTTCCGCAAATAGTTCTTTTTCAGCGAGGGGATCGACAGAAGTTCTGTCTGCTAAAAAACGTCCTAACAAAATATGTACAGATTCAAAATCTGCATAGCCTGACTGCAAGTAGCCCGGAGTTAATCGCCAAAAGGCTGTGGCAGTTTGATTCTGATGAGATTTGATAACTTCAATCATAGCTTGAATAAATCCTTCCATCCTACTATAAAATGCCCTTTGTGCGCCCATCAAGAATAAAATTATCAAAATTAATCGTGTCAGCGCCAGCAGTGTTATTAGCTTGAGTAATAGCATCGTGCAGAGAACCAGCGCTACTGTCATTAGTACCAGTAACTAGAAAAATGAATTTACGTGGTCGTGTGATTGCAGCTTGGAAAGCGAATTTTTGACAACGAACGTCAGGCAAACTAGGACTAGCTTCCTCTACTTTCATCGGCTGAAAAGTTTCGAGAAGCTGATAAATATCATAGGCAAGGTCTTCTAGTTTCGCCCATTTTAAATAGGTAATCTTCTAGCGGTTCGGGAGTAGGTCACAAGACACCGCGATCGGAACTGGTATGAATCTCAAGTAGAAGTCGATTATGTCTTTTTGGATTTAACAATAATACTTGGCACTTTCAGACAAAGGTTTTGTTACGCTGCTGTTTTTTTTGATTTATGCAAAAATATCATGAGATACACAAAATTTATTTACATAAGTTTAAGATACTTAACAGTGGTAAATACCTTTAAGAAAAGAGTTTACTACTAACTTATAAACTCGTCCGGTATGGTGCTGCTATTTGGACAGGTGTGAAGTCCGATCTGAGTTGTTATAGGCGTCGAAAGTTAGAAGTCAAAAGTAGGAATACTTATTTTTGAGTTAAGTCAGAACTCAAAAGACAAAAGTGTATTTTTGACTTTTTAACTTGAAATTTTGATTTAGGAGTAACTTTATCTAAATAGTTAGTAGTTACAAGTTAGTACAAAAAAACAATAACTACTAGCCAATAACTACTAACCACTAACCATTAAGGAGAATACCATGCTGGCGTATCTTCCACTTTTGAATGACCATAACTTACCGTATCCCGATACAATGCATCCCATCGTTGTCCACTTCGTAATCGCGATGGTGTTGTTTGCCTTTTTGTGCGATGTCGTTGGATACTTTACCCGCAACCACCGTCTTTTTGAAGTGAGTTGGTGGAATATGTTTTTCGCTACAATTTCCATCTTCGTTGCCATCATTTTTGGTCAGTTTGAAGCAGGTTTGGCAGAACCTTATAATGCAGCTCGACCAATCCTAAATATACACACCATCATTGGTTGGTCGCTTTCTGGAATTCTGGCTGTCATCACAGCTTGGCGTTATGTAATTCGTGCTCGCACTCCATACAAAGTGCCAATTTATTATCTAGCAGCAGCTTTGTTATTAACTGTTTTAGTAGGCATACAGGTGTATTTCGGAGATGAACTGGTTTGGGTTTATGGACTACATACTGTACCAGTTGTTGAAGCCATGAAGGAGGGCTTACTACAATGAATCCTGAAGTGATTGACCAATTAAAAACTCAGCTTGGGGCAAATGGTTTACCCTATGCCATACCCATTCATCCAAACTTAGTCCATCTCACTCTAGGTTTGTTCATTCTTGGAGTTGTCTTTGATTTTATTGGTGTGTTGTTTCCTTTACAAAAACCAATCTTCAAGTTTTTGGCAATTCCTGTGATACGTTCCAACTTCTTTGATGCTGGCTGGTACAATATGCTGGCTTCAGCAGTCATCACATTTTTTACGGTAGCAGCAGGTTTTTATGAAATCCTGCTGGCAGAACCAGCCACTCATGTGAAGAGTGCTTGGGGATTACAAGCGATAGACACAATGCTTTGGCATGGTGTAGGTGGTGTTTTTCTTCTGTCATTAATTGTCGGTATGACTATCTGGAGAGGATTTCAGCGCTTCATTTGGCGCAAGGACGATAGCCAAGAAGTGCAGTGGACATATTTACTCTCCGGGCTGTTCCTCATGTCCCTCATGTACGTTCACGGAACGCTAGGAGCACACCTAGCTGCTGAGTTTGGGGTTCACAACACCGCCGATATGTTATTGCGATTGGGCAAAGACCCTAACTTACTACTCAAATAGATGTTGGTTAGTAGTTAGTAGTTAGTAGTTATTAGTTAGTAGAAAAATTAACAACCAACAACTAACAACCAACAACTAACAACTAACAACTAACAACTAACATTCAACAATTTTGTCACTATGAAAACCCGAAATATTTTGCTCCTGAGTGCGTGTGCTCTCGCCTTAACTGCTGCTAGTCTTTGGATAGGACAACAGGCATATTCCTGGCTACCCCCTCAAGCGGCAGTAGAATCGCGACTCTTTGATGAATTATTTAGCTTCTTGGTAACATTAGGAGCATTTATCTTCCTTGGAGTCACAAGCACACTGATGTATTCAGTTCTTTTCCATCGAGCTGAGAGGTACGATACAAGCGATGGTCCTCCTATTGAAGGAAATGTAACCTTGGAAGTTATTTGGACGGCAATTCCTGTATTGCTAGTATTTTGGATTGCTGGATACAGCTACCAAATTTATGAGCAAATGGGAATTCAAGGACCCATGGAGGCTGTTCACGTGCATATGCCAATCGGGATAGAATCAGCATATGCTGCACCAGTCAACAAGGACACAAAAAATACGAATGCGATACCAGTTGAAGACATCGAAGTCGATGCCAAACAGTGGGCTTGGGTTTTTCGGTATCCAGAAACAGGAGTTACCAGTACCGAACTGCACTTACCCGTAAATCATCGCATTCGTTTAGCAATGCAGTCAGAAGATGTTCTCCACGGCTTTTATATTCCTGCTTTTCGAGTCAAGCAAGATATTATTCCTCAGCGCAAAATTGATTTTGAGTTCACACCTATTCGCCCAGGTAAATATAGCTTGACAGATTCCGAATTTAGCGGTACATACTTTGCAACCATGCAGGCAGATGTCGTGGTTGAATCCTTAGAAGACTACAAAAAGTGGCTTGCAAAAGCAGCAATGCACAAACCATCTCCTGCAAGCAATCAAGCAGCATCCGAGTATGCTCAAGCACTAAAAGCGCCAGTGAAAGCAGGTTGGACAACAGTAGTCCCCGCACAACCACCTCTAGTCAATTACAGTGACCAGTGACCGTAGGTTGGGTTGAGGAACGAAACCCAACATAACAGTGAAAAATGACAAAGGACAAATGACAAATGACAAATATTTCTGTAAATGATATTAGCGTGACTGGTGAGAAATCTCACCATGAAACAGCTGCATCAGATTGGAAACGATATTTTAGCTTTAGTACTGACCATAAAGTCATTGGAATTCAGTATATTGTCACCGCTTTCCTTCTCTTTTTGATAGCTGGCATATTTGCAATGGTCATTCGTGGGGAATTAATTACCCCAGAATCAGACCTTATTGACCGGACTGTTTATAACGCCATGTTCACCATGCACGGCACGGTGATGCTGTTTGGTTGGACATTCCCAGTTTTAGCAGGTTTTGCTAACTATCTTGTTCCCTTGATGATTGGAGCGCAAGATATGGCGTTTCCACGACTTAATGCTGTTGCCTTTTGGATGGTACCAGTGGCAGCTATTCTCCTGATGGTGAGTTTTTTAGTACCGGGTGGTCCAGCACAAGCAGGTTGGTGGTCTTATCCTCCTATCAGTCTGCAAAACCCAACTGGTAACCTAATCAATGGTGAATTTATTTGGTTGTTGGCAGTAGCCGTGTCAGGTATCTCCTCAATTATGGGGGCAGTTAACTTTGTCACCACGATTTTCAAGATGCGAGCACCAGGGATGACATTTTTCCGCATGCCTGTTTTTGTCTGGGCTGTCTTAAGTGCTCAGATTATCCAACTGTTTGGATTGCCTGTATTGACAGCAGGTGCAGTTATGCTCTTATTTGACTTAACAGTTGGAACTAGCTTTTTCGATCCGGTTAAGGGAGGAGATCCCATTCTTTTCCAACACTTCTTTTGGTTCTACTCCCATCCTGCTGTTTACGTCATCATTCTGCCAGTTTTCGGTATTTTTTCAGAAATCTTTCCAACTTTTTCTCGCAAACCCTTATTTGGTTATAAAGTTGTCGCCATTTCATCCCTTGTTATTGCTGGAGTTAGCGGTATAGTTTGGGTACACCATTTGTTTGTCAGTGGTACTCCAGCTTGGATGCGGTTGTTTTTCATGCTGACGACAATGTTTGTGTCTGTACCAACTGGCATTAAAGTGTTCGCTTGGACTGCAACGATTTGGGGCGGTAAACTGCAATTTGATACACCGATGCTGTTTGCATTTGGTGCATTAATACTGTTTGTTTTTGCTGGCATTACTGGCATTACTCTTTCTTCAGTTCCAATTGATGTCCATGTCAACAATACATATTATGTGGTAGGTCATTTTCACTACGTACTGTATGGCACGGTAACTATGGGGTTATATGCAGCCATTTATTACTGGTTCCCTAAAATGACTGGCCGTATGTACTATGAAGGTTGGGGTAAACTCCACTTCTGGCTTGCCTTCATTGGTACTAATCTCAACTTTTTCCCCATGCATCCATTAGGATTGCAAGGAATGCTGCGTCGAGTTTCTTCTTACGCTCCAGAGTATGAGATGTGGAACATTATTGCTAGTATTGGAGCCTTTCTTTTAGGTATGTCTACTTTACCCTTCATTATTAATATGGTAGCTGCTTGGATGCACGGTCCAAAAGCGCCTAATAATCCTTGGCGAGCAATTGGATTGGAGTGGTTAGTGTCTTCACCACCTCCAGTAGAGAATTTTGAAGAACTTCCAATTGTTGTGTCTGGACCTTACGGGTACGGCAAATCTGAACCATTAGTTGAAAATCGTTAATAGTTAGTTGTTGGTTGTTGGTTGTTAGTTGCTAGTAGAGCATAATCATTAAAAACCGTATGTTATTTAGGCACATCATTGCGAGGAGCGAAGCAACGCGGCAATCCAAAATTATCCGGTAATTATCGATTATGCTCTACTAGTTGTGAATTTAAGCACTAACCACTAACAACTAACCACTAACAACTAACCACTAACCACTAACCCTTAAAGGAGAATTTATCCAATGGACAGTTCCATCGTTTCAGAAGAGTTACATCATGCCGCACACGGGCATATTCACGATGAAGAAGGCAACAAGATGTTTGGCTTCATTGTGTTTTTGATCTCGGAGACTTTTATTTTCCTCAGTTTTTTTGCAGGATATACTATTTACAAAACAACTGCTATAGACTGGTTACCGCCTGGTGTTTCAGGGTTAGAAATTAAAGAACCCGCAATAAACACAGTAGTTCTTGTTTCGAGTAGCTTCGTCATTTACTTGGCAGAACGTGCTCTTCAACGTCATGATTTAACAAAGTTTCGCCTGTTTCTAATGCTTTCGATCGCAATGGGAACTTATTTTCTTGTAGGACAGGCGATCGAATGGAGTCACCTTTCCTTTGGTTTTACCACAGGAGTTTTTGGTGGAATGTTCTACCTGCTAACTGGCTTCCACGGTTTGCACGTTTTCACTGGCATTCTGTTGCAATTGATTGTTTTTGGGCGCTCTTTTATTCCAGGTAACTACGATTCAGGGCATTTTGGTGTCAATGCCACTTCACTATTTTGGCACTTTGTTGATGTCATTTGGATTGTTTTGTTTATCCTTATTTACCTCTGGCAATAATCGCATTGACTGTGAATGCCTGCAAGATACCCGACTTCTTGAAGAAGTCGGGTATCTGAGCAAACTTATCTATCAAAATTAATGTAGTCAAGTACGTTAAACCTCCTCAGCAGGAATACCACGAGCACCTGCCTGTCTTTTCTTAACTAGTTCAACTAATTGTTCTTTAACTTCAGTTCTCAGTTCTTTACCTTCGTCTGGATCGCCGAAAAATTCCTCCAAAGCTTCTTCAAAAGCCTCTCGAATCAATGCTTTGAATTCATTAGCATTCATATCTTTTAGAGCCATTTTTCTCTCAATACAGTTTATAGTATTTTACAGAATTTTAACTGATTTTGCAAGTAACGCGTCAACCTAATCGGTAAGTCAATAATAATAAAATTATTTTTAATCACTAGATGAATTCACTTATTTTTAAATAAAACTTAATGAAAATCAAGAGCGATCGCAAACACTGATTGTAAATTCCGTAAATTGGGTAATATCTACTTGAACTATTACCAAGGGTGCATTATGACTGAAAAAAAGCCGCATAGAGGGGAAGGTAGAAGGGAAGGGAGAAAGCGTTTCCTTCCCGAACAGCCATTAACAGCAACAGAGGTAGCAACTTTTGTAGAACAATTTCAAGCCGCTACTACAGACAAGGAAAAACTTTTGGTTGTCTCCTCATTATTAGATGCTGTTGCAGACGATTACTTAGATAGCCGAGAACACCAGCAGTCTGGAGAAGCAATCCATAGTGCTTTTTCTCGTCTTGCTTCTCTGATTAAGGCAAATGATTAAAGTCTGCTTGAGCTAATCTTCTTGAAGTGAACCTATTCGCAATGGTTCCAATGCTACTAGGATAAGCGGAAATAGAACCCCGGTTTCTTCTGCGAAACCGAGGTTCTGACATTTCAGGGGTTCTCACTCTCCCATATTGTTTTTGATAAGATATCCGTACAAACTTTAGGTAAATTTTGCAAAGCTTATACCTATGGGGTATTGTACCCCAGGACTAATGCATGGTAAAACAAAATTTGATTGCATTTTAAATAAAATTCGCATTAAATGCTTTTGAGTGAAACAAAAATGGTTAGACGGCATAGTCGGCAAGCATTGGCTCAAGAAAACACTATCCTGGCTGCAAAAAACTTTTTGGTAGAAATGGAAAACGGTGCCACACTAGAACAATTAGAGTTTATCTCTAGTGCTGCTGGTGACCTTGCTCTTTTCTGGCACTTAATTGGTAATCCTGATGAAATTCCTTTATACGAATTACAGGGTTAGCCAGAGTATTTTCTCATTATCATGCTGAAAGCAGATATTTGATCCTTATTTTTCACTGTTGCATTTTAACATATAACTTTTCTTTGTTTGTATCGTGTAAAGACTAGCATAGCTAGTCTCTACATACTAAAACGTGAACGTAGTACGCAGTACACCTACAGTTGTTGTGTCGTTTCTACTATCACCTTCTGGATTAAATAGAACGAAGGCACCTGGGGTAATACTGATGTTGTCATTCACTTTAAAACGGTAATATGCCTCTAAATGGTAGGGAACGGCACGATCTACACCTGTATTGGCAAGTCTAGCATCACCCTCGGCAGAAGTACGATAAAGTGGCTGTCCAAAAATAATCCCGGCGTTATTCCCTTTTCCAAATAAATCGCTAAAGTGAAGCCCCGCCATCCAACTTGTGAAAGTGGTAGAAGCATCTACACGACCAGAAGAATCATCAACAAATATAGCTGCACCATATCCAGAAAAAGCCACTTTTGGGGAAAACCGCCAAGTGACTGTACCACCAACAGAATTCAGTTTGACTGGTATTCCTAAAGGAACATTAGCCAAAGCACCAATATCACTACTAGTCAATCCCGTACCCAAGATATTGATTTCGTGATAACTGTTGGCATAGTTCAGAGCAAAATCAAGGGAACTACTTGGTCTAAAAGTCAATTGTGCCGCCACGACACTACTGCCTCCAAACACTCCTGCACCCAAGGGTGTATTGGAAACTCCTGGCAATATATCTTGAGCTGAACGAGGAATATTGGCGTTTACACTACCGTACAAAGCTCTTAAATCCAACTGCTTTGAAAGGTTAAAAATAAATCCCGCAGCTGATGCCAAACCAGAACCAGAAGTCCCACCAGAAACACGTACTACAGGGTTTAAACCTGCAAAGCGAGAAATAGACTCTTGCCCTTCACCGTAAAAAGGCGTAATTGCAGGAAAGGCATCGGACACTTCTGCAGCAGAACCAGCAAACAAAGTTAGTTTATTGGCGACAGGAAAGATATAAAGCAGTTTGTAAAGCTCAATATCGTTGGCACCAGTGGGGGTTAACGTCTTAACATCAACACCGGGAAATTGAGGTTCAAAACTTACACGTGCGCTGCTAGCACTCAGTAGATTTGAACTCAAGCCCAAAGATTCTTGAAGGCTACCACTACCAGTGACACCACCTAAGAAGTTATAAGCTTGCAAACCAGTAATCAATAAGTCTTTGCCCGTGAAGCTGGTGTTGAGGTTTAACCGTACTCTATTAACCAAAATAATATTGGGGTCATCTCTGCCTGGAGCACCTCCTGTAGCACCAATACCTGCAACAATAGCTTCACCATTGAGTTTGGTTGTCATGGAAAACTGATTTGCTTCCAATTCAGCCGCACGAGCTTCTACAGCATCTACCCGACCTCGCAGTGTTGCCAGTTCCGCCGCAAATTCTTCTTGCAATTTCTGCAAAGTCACTAAATCTTCTTTTCTTACCAAATCGGCAGTTGCTGTAGCAATAAGTTCATTGACTCGATCTAAGCAAGCATTCAAACCAGCAGCAAATTCATAACGAGTCAAGGCACGGTTACCCCGATAAGTGCCATTTGGATAACCAGCAATACAACCATAGCGCTCCACTAAAGATTGTAATGCCTGAAAAGCCCAGTCTGTAGGGTTCACATCAGACAGCTGAGATACAGATGTAACCTGTGCTGCACTCGATTTCTGGGAAGATTTTGAGACAGGTACAACTGAAGAACTAGGAGTAATGGTCTGTCCTAAATCTTTACTTTCTTGCTGCTGATTGACAACAGGCAAATTTTGTTGTTGGGATAGAGTAAATTCCGCCTGAGTGACGTTGGATATAATATTTTCATCAACAAAATCGCTTGCGTTATATGTGCGACTCCTGTTAAAATCCTCTAAGTTCTCTGTATCTATCAAAGGCTGTTTGTCGTCAGCTATTTTATAACTAACCGTGGCTTGCACGGGCAAAACTTTAGCAAACAGACACAAAAAAGTCACTCCACCACCGCAAGCTAGCAAGTATTTTTTCATTGGAACTCCTCACAGTTACAGTTAAGTTTTAACTGTAATTTTTACAAACAATTCATCATTTAAACTTATTGAGTATATTACAATAGGGAGTTACTAAAATTACTTCATTTTTCTTATCAACTGTATAAAAAAAAGAAATCTCTAAACTAAAATTCACTAAGACGCACCAGTTCATCTTGGCAGTTCCTCTAAATATAGAAATCATTAAGTACTGTAGGTAGGGCTAAAGCCCACCACACGATCCTATTGGTAGGCTTTAGCCCTACTTACTACTACTACGTATATCTTAAGAAACATGGGGAGTGGGGAGTAGGGAGTAGGGAGTGGGAAAAGAGTGTTTCTTTCATTCATAATGGGTTGCGTTCGCGTAGCGTGCCGGAGGCAATCGCTTCCTGTGGGGCGCTCTTAAGTGAAACTTTTCTTTCCTTGTATTCATGGATTTGACAGAATTTTTGTAGGTTTGAACGCTCGTGTTACCTAACAAACGTTTGTAAAAGTTGGGTTTCGTTCTTCAAACGCCACTTGCTTTCATGGCGGGAACCCCCACAACGCAGTGGCTCCCCAACCAACAGAATTTCTTCTCTAAAATGTGAAAGTAGTACGGAGTACACCTACGGTTGTTGTGTCGTTTCTACTATCACCTTCTGGATTAAATAGAACGAAGGCACCTGGGGTAATGCTGATGTTGTCATTCACTTTAAAACGGTAATATGCCTCTAAATGGTAGGGAACGGCACGATCTACACCTGCATTGGCAAGTCTAGCATCACCATCGGCAGAGGTACGATAAAGTGGCTGTCCAAAAATAATCCCGGCGTTATTCCCTTTGCCAAATAAATCGCTAAAGTGAAGCCCCGCCATCCAACTTGTGAAAGTGGTAGAAGCATCTACACGACCAGAAGAATCATCAACAAATATAGCTGCACCATACCCAGAAAACGCAACTTTTGGGGAAAACCGCCAAGTGACTGTACCACCAACAGAGTTAAGTTTGACTGGTATTCCTAAGGGAACATTAGCCAAAGCACTATTATCACTATTAGTCAATCCCGTACCTAAGATATTGACCTCGTGATAACTGTTGGCATAGTTGAGACCAATATCTAAAGATTTACTTGGTCTGAAGGTTAACTGTGCAGCCACAATCGAGCTACCACCAAAGAAGCCCGCACCCAAGGGCGTGTTAGATACTCCAGGTGCTATATCCTCGGCAGCACGAGGAATGTTAGCATTTGCGTTACCATACAAAGCTCTTAAATCTAACTGCTTTGAAATGTTAAAAATAAATCCTGCTGCTGATGCTAAACCAGAACCAGAAGTTCCTCCAGAAACACGTACTACAGGATTCAAACTTGCAAAGCGAGAAATCGCCTCTTGCCCTTCACCATAAAAAGGGGTAATTGCAGGAAAAGCATCAGGCACTTCTGTTGCAGGTCCAGCAAACAAAGTTAATTGATTGCTAACAGGAAAGACATAAACCAGTTTGTAAAGCTGAATATCGTTGGCACCAAAGGAGGTTAATGTCTTAACATCAACACCTGGAGATTGAGGTTCAAAACTTACACGTGCGCTGCTAGCACTAAAATTTGACGCTAAGCCCAAAGATTCTTGAAGGCTACCACTACCAGTTTCACCACCTAAAAAGTTATAAGATTGCAAACCGGTAATCAATAAGTCTTTGCCTGTAAAGCTGGTGTTGAGGTTTAACCGCACTCTATTAACCAAAATAATATTGGGGTCATCTCTGCCTGGAGCACCTCCTGTAGCACCAATACCCGCGATAATAGCCT
This sequence comes from Scytonema hofmannii PCC 7110, assembly GCF_000346485.2. Taxonomy (NCBI): domain Bacteria; kingdom Bacillati; phylum Cyanobacteriota; class Cyanophyceae; order Nostocales; family Scytonemataceae; genus Scytonema; species Scytonema hofmannii. The sequence goes on along the minus strand of NZ_KQ976354.1, from coordinate 2,067,958 downwards.
CACCATTAAGTTTGGTTGTTGTGGAAAACTGATTTGCTTCTAGTTCAGCCACACGAGTTTCTACAACATCTACCCGACCTCGCAGTGTTGTCAGTTCTGCTGCAAATTCTTCTTGCAATCTCTGCAAAGTTACTAAATCTTCTTTTCTTACCAAATCAGCAGTTGCTGTAGCAATAAATTCATTGACTCGATCTAAGCAAGCATTCAAACCAGCAGCAAATTCATAACGAGTCAAAGCACGGTTGCCTCGATAGGTTCCATTTGGATAACCAGCAATACAACCATAGCGCTCCACTAGAGATTGCAGTGCTTGAAAAGCCCAGTCTGTAGGGTTTACATCAGACAGCTGCGATACAGATGTAACCTGTGCTGCACCTGATGTTTGTGAAGATGGTGAGACAGGTAAAACTGAAGAACTAGGAGCGATTGTCTGCCCTAAATCCCTACTTTCTTGCTGTTGATTGACAACAGGTAAATTTTCTTGTTGAGATAGAGTAAATTGTGTCTGAGTTACGTTGGGTACAATATTGTTATTAATAAACTCGCTGGTTTCATAAGTGCTACTACTGTTAAAAATTACTAAGTTTTCCGGATCCATTAATACCTGTTTGTCATGTGCTAATTCATAATTAGATATAGCTTGCACGGGTAATATCTCGGCAAACAGACACAAAAAACTGGCTCCACCAGCGCAAGCTAGTAGATATTTTTTCATGGCGACTCCTCACAGTTTTATTGGCAACTTAACTGTCATTTTTACAAACAACAAAGGGGAGTATCCCAATGAGTGCAAAAAAAGATTAGGCGATTGGAAATTACGGCTATACAAACAAAGCCTGAAAACCCTGACTAGTTAGTCTGCACAAAAGGTACTTTGTTTGTGTGGCCTCAAAATTCTATTCTGAGGGTATACACTTGGAATGCTCCCCGACACAGTAAGTAAGCTCATAGAATATTTTACACCATAACGTTGCTAAATTTACTTTATTTTTTTTATTTAACTACACCGAATTTGATTCAAAATACTCTCGTCAAAAATATTTATTGATAGTCGAGGATTGATAAAGTAAACATAAAGACCCTCTAGAGCATCGATCCACTAATACCAAAAACCCGGTTTCTTCGAGTTGAGCATACGAGATATCAAGCTCTCCGGCAGAGAGAAACCGGGTTTTTGCCTGTTATCCTGCACAACCAATAACCCACGCATATTTGCGCGTTTTGTGCAAGTTTTTTCCACAGCATCACCGGGACAGTCAATCTAATGTGGCTCGCTCAAATGCTGAATGATTGGGTAAAGCAATCTGCCAATCGTGTAATGTCTTTTCCCCTTCAATTTTTGTAAACAATGCACCCATACATGAAAACAGGTTCTCCCGTCTCCCTCGGCTGAGCAAACAGTTCGGGCTGCCATGCGGCAACTGGTAGGATACCATGGCGGGTGAGTTGCCAGCGTCCTAGAAGTGGTTCGATTGTTGTGGGATTACGCGTATAAAGATGTGCATCCATCTCGTCGAGCAGTTCTAGCACTTTGGGATACTGAGTCCACGCTTTCCCATCAAAGTCTAGTGCCAGGAAACTGCCCGTCGGTGCCCAGTCATAGAGTTTATCAAACATATCAGCCAAAATTTCATCAGGTATGAAGGCACAGACGCCGACAAAAACCATACCCAAACGTCTCAACGGTTCAAGTACCTGAGCCACAACCGATTTATCCAAAGTATCTAGGTTTTTTGCATCACAAAACGTGTAGTCAGCGTTGGGGTGATCGGCTAAAATTTCCTTTCCGAGTTGAATATTTTCTGTGTCAATGTCGGTATAAAGTACCTTGGCTTGTGGTACAGCTTCATGCACATTCCCACAGGTTGGTAATCCGGCACCAAACACAACAAACTGGTCTATTCCTTGCGACTTGATATAGCGAGCTGTACGACCAATGTAGTCTCGTAACGTCCAAAAAATCTTTGGGTAGTCGTGATACAAAGACTCGAAACGTTTAGCGGTCTCCACGTCCAGAGGGAAGTGATGAGAACCGCCGAGCCAATAATCAATAATCCGGGCTGTGTTGGGAACGGCAGGAATTTCCATGCGGATTTCCTTTTTTATCCCATTTTACTTCCACCATGGCAATCATCATACCTGTATAATCTGAATTTCTTCAACTAAATAGTGGTGCTCTAGGGTGAAATCCGATATCTATCTCTTGGATAAAGAGTTGCTTGCTTAATATTAGGAAGATTCAAGATTCTTGAAGTCAGTCTTTCTAAACCAATAGCTAATCCACCATGAGGTGGCATTCCCATGTCAAACATCTGTAAATGACTTTCAAACATATTGGGATTGATGGCACGCAGGCGGAGTGCTTGTTCCAAATCCTCGCGTTTGTGGAGTCTTTGTCCTCCCGTTGTAATTTCAACACCCTCAAAAAGAAGGTCAAAGCTTTGCGATGCCCCATTGTTACCTCTAGGATAAGTATAGAACGGACGAGCTGACAGTGGAAATCCAATGACAAAAAGAGCACTTATGCCAGTTTCAGATTCTGCAAGTTGACAAAGTTGACGTTCAGCTTCCGGATCTAGGTCGTCTACAAGGTCAGTGCGACCATAAGATTGATTGAGTCGCTCAAGACATTCTTCAAATTCCCAAATGGGGACATTTATCATTTTTGGCAAAAGCTTAGTTCGATATCTTTTGATAATCTCCGCGTAATTCTCATTAAGCATCTCAAAAATATAAGTCAAGAGTTCTTTCTCTAACTGAATAACCTCTTCAGATTGCTCAATGAAGCCTAATTCTAGGTCTAAAGAGTAGTATTCTGTGAGATGACGGCTACTCGCATGGGGTTCAGCACGGTAAACATGACCTGTTTCAAAAACTCTTTCCAATCCAGCTACCCCTTGCTCTTTATAGAACTGAGGGCTTTGAGCAAGGTAAGCAGAACGTTCAAAATATTTAATTTCAAATAAATTCGTCCCTCCTTCCGTTTCACTAGAAACTATCTTAGAGGTGACAATTTCAGTGAAGTGCTTTTCCCACAAAAATTGACGAAAATAATGTAGAACAGCCGCTTGTATCCTAAAAATATCTCCAACGCTATGATTGCGAAGTGATAGAGGACGATAAGCCAAAATTGTGTCAATGCCAATTTCAGAAATGTCTGAGGAAGAGTTAAAGGGAAGAAGATGAGTGACTCGATTTAAAACACAAATGTCAGTGACTTCTATCTCAAAACCACTGCGAGAACGAAGATCGGGTTTGACCCAACCCTTAATTTCAACTGGTTCATCAAGTTTTAAAGAGAGCGATCGCGTGTACGCCGGATCTGCGACACACTGAATCTCACCGCTACAGTCTTTGAGGATAATAAAAGTTGTTTTCGCCAGTTCCCGAAGACGGTATATCCATCCTCGAATTAAAACCTGTTCAGAAAGTGATGAGTGAAGTAAACCAATAAATACTCGTTCAGTATTCACCATATGCTACAGTCCGCAAAAAACTACAAATGACCTCAGAGTGAGGTTTGTATTGTTTAATTGCTGGAACCATATCAACGGCGGTACCATCCAACTTCCACAAACTCAATTTTTTGGCTTCTCAGCACAAGAATGTGGCACTTAATTGCTGCAGTGTCGTTGCAGTGACGTTTCGCCCTACTAATGCCTATCCCAATCAGTTTTTCACTTCTATTGGAGATTTCCTGTTCGAGCAAACCTCTCAGACGGGTCTTTCGTCTTCTACGAGTTGAATGAATTTTAGCAAATTTTTTTGCTATGTGCTGCTTTTCATAATTCCGAAATTACGTTAATGATTATTGTATCATAATTGTAGCATAAAGCCGCCGGAAGAGGTTTATCGCAGATGGCAGCCGTAGAATTAGAAAATTTACGCAAAACGTTTACCCTAACTCGCGGTTGGGGACTCAACAAAGTTCGTAAGGAGATTGTTGCAGTAGATGATATTAGTTTAAGCGTTCCCGCAGGTCAAGCGATCGCATTCATTGGCCCCAATGGAGCGGGAAAATCCACCACCATCAAGATGCTAACGGGTATTTTACACCCCACATCACCGAACAGCAAGATTGTTAGGTCTCAATCCCTGGCGCAATCGCCGCGAACTTGCTTATCAGATAGGAGTTGTCTTTGGACAGCGATCGCAATTGTGGTATCATCTCCCGCCCCGAGACATTCTAGAGTTATTAGCCCGAATCTATTGGAAATTTAATGGATATGCGCGGTTAGAGATTGCTCAGAAATACATTATCTCTTTGTGGAACGGGCGTCCCGCCCGTCCCTTGTTTAAGCTTGTTTATCCACCATTGAGATCGCAGTTAATCATCCAGGGAACACCAAAGCGATCGACGAGCATCCCAAAACGGTAAGCCCAAAAGGTTTGCTGAAATGGCATTTGCACTGCACCATTTTTTGCCAGTGTTTTAAAAATGCGTTCTGCTTCTACCGGATCGTTTAAGCTAATCGATACGGCAAAACCTTTTGTTTCTTCCTGGTATTTAGGTGGACTGTCTGAACCCATCAACTCTTGGTCGCCTATTGTTAGGCACCCTGTAGCAGATGCACGCTGATGAAATAGAGTTTGCGTTTATGCGATTGATTCGAGGAGTTGTTCGAGACGATTTAGACTCTCGTTTAACCCTGTCTCCATTCCCGATTGGAGATGTCCGTCTCGCTGCTCAACTGACGAATGCAGAATGAGAATTTGTAGTGTTGTTTTCCCATCTTGCTCTGTCAGGGTTAGCGTGTTCAGGTGGTCGCTGTTGGGAACGGGTTCGTAACGTTCGGTAGCTACTAACCGTTCTGGTGATACGATCTCGCGATATTCGCCTGCAAAACCGTGGTCAACACCATTGCTAGAATCATGTAGAACATAGCGCCATTGACCGCCTACACGCAGATCGATTTCGCAAACGGTCATCGTTGTGCTTGTACAACCTCCAAACCAGCGCTTGACGTGCTCTGGTTGAGTCCATGCCTTGAAGATGAGTTGGCGCGGAGCATTGAAGACGCGAGTTATCAGGATCTCGCGTTCTGATGGTAAGGTCACCGCAAAACCATTTTGCTGCTGTTTGATTTGCTTTGCTAGGAATTCATCGAGGCTATCGAAGGTAGAACTCCATCCATCAACAACTCCCATTTCTTCATGCTTGCGGCGATCGCCTTCAGATGCGTGGAGAATCTGGAGAGTGAGTTTAGTCTGACCGTCTAACTCTTCAAATATGGCTGTTGTCACAATTCCTTGTGGCAATTCCATATTCATAACTTGTTCAAAGCCTTCATCAAATTCATCGCTTGCGACAATCCGTTCTGGAGGTACGATTTCGCGAAAAACACCTTTGCTAGGGTATTCCTTGCCATCCGGACCGACCATAACATAGCGCCATTGACCGCCCGGACGAAAATCCATTTCAGTCACGCGGGTTGTAAAGCCTTTTGGTCCCCACCACTGCTCAATGTGTTTTGGCTCTGTCCATACCCTAAACACAAGTTCTCGTGGAGCCTTAAACATACGAACGATTTTAATTTCGAGTTCGGTTTCACTGGAGTCATTTTGTTTCAACATTTTGTTTCTCCTTAAAGATAGAACGATAAGCCGGGTACGGCTTGCGCTTCGCGATCGCAGATTATGGCTCGCGATCGGATTTCTTTTCCTCTGCTTGCAATTCTTGTAAATACTCGTCCAGGCGATCTAAATTCTGTTCCCAGAACTGGCGATATCCATCGATCCAATCTGCTGCATCCTTGAGTGGTTCTGTCTCTAGCCTACAGGGTCGCCACTGAGCGTCTCGAGTGCGTGTAATTAATCCGGCACGCTCTAGCACTTTGAGATGTTTGGAAATAGCAGGCAAACTCATCTCAAAAGGTTTAGCTAGCTCGGTCACCGATGCTTCCCCCTTAGCAAGATGAGCCAGGATGGCACGCCGAGTGGGATCGGCAAGGGCGGCAAAGGTGACGCTCAATCGGTCAGTGGACATTTAGGATAGAGTTATTTAAACACTCGGTTAATTAACTAATAGGTTAAATGTACTAGTGAAAAATGTCAAGGGTTAATTTGTCGTTGGTCAATTGTCATTGGTCATTGGTTTGCAACGAGAGTCATACTTTCCTAAGCACAGAAAAAAATTTACCAAAATTGCTTGACTTAGAGCGCACTCTAAGATATAAGGTAGAGTTAAGTTTCTGAAGGTGAGTTCCATGCAGACCCTGACGATTCAACAAGTTGCCCACCAAACGGGTTTGTCTGTCCAAGCCCCTTAAGGCAAACGCATCTAAAATTATCATGACACTAATTCTCAATAAATAGGGTTTAATGCGAAAAAATAGGAGTTTATTGAGAATACAGCATTTTTATTGACAAGGTGCGTTTGCTCTAGAAAGCCCCTGGGTCAAATATTTCAACGGTTCTTAATTTTGTCCTGGTGTATTGGGATTGTTAGGCGACCTATATTTATAACTGAGTTCAAGTGCATTGCAAAAGCTATTGAGGCTCCTCAGCAAAGCGTTGTAGTAAGAGTAGGCATCCTCCCGTTCATCTTGAAGACGGGCATACAAGGTTAGTTCTGGCTCTGGGGCTAGACGCTCTTTTGGGATGTCTAAGCCGGCTTCGGTTAAGCGCGTTGCTGCGATCGCAACTAACAACGATCCAACTGTATTCGTCTTGCCATTGTGAAGATCGTCTATTCCTGGTAAGATCAATTCTGCCCCCGGCAACTCATTGAGATTCATGGTTCATCCTCCTGTGGTTTACCTTCAAAACGCTTGATAAAGTTCTCGACCCTGTTTCTAAGCACATCAGGATCGAGAGAGGGGAATCGGATTAATTCGGGTGCAATGGCTTCAAAGCAATCACGTAACTCGCTTAAGGAAAATAATCTCTGCTCGTACATGGCTTGAACATCGTTAATGTCACGGTCAAATCCTCTGGACAGTTTAGAAAGAGCTTGAGCTGTGAAGTCATAATGGTAAAACGAGATTTTACCTTGTTTGCCAATAAATACACTGCGAGCACGCCACCCTGGAAGAGGAGGTAAGAAATCCTGGGGGGAAGCTAGTTCGATATTGATGTTCAATTCTTGCTTGAGTTTGGCAATTGCTTGAAAAATACCTGGGGGTTCGGGATCTAGACGAATATCAACATCAACTGTAGAACTACGCCATCCAATCAGTAGAGCACTTGCACCACCTGTAAAGTAAACACATCCTGAACCCCGAGCTTCTCTTCCCAAGGCTTGCATAAGTTGTTCTATCTTCTTATCGTCAACGGTTGGACGCATATTTTTGGCCGTACAACGCTTTCTTAACCAGTGTTGGCAAAGCCTTTTTCTCTACGAATTCTCTTAATAATAGCGTATAGACAAATAGTATGTGCCTTATCTCAGGCGGCGGTTCGGCTTAGAGGAGGGGTCATTAATTAGGGCTTGCTGAAAAAGTCAGAAAAAAGCAAGATGAGGATGTTTCTAGGTGAAACGAGAGAACAAAGTGCATTCAAGCACCATAACATTTATGTAGTATAAGTAGTATAATACATTCACCCCGTATAATTATTCAATAATATGCAGAATCGTTATCAACGCTCATTCTCACAAGACACTACTCTGAGTTCTAAATTATTCAACTTACTAGAAATTGTATTTCCTGGAGCAGGAATTACTTCCCATATAGAACAAGCTAGAAAACTAGGTGTCGCATGGGAAGATGCATCAACACCATTCGCACGCTTCCATGACGACGGTAGTTTAATAACCCACGTTGGAGTACTGTCCATTCCAATGCGACTCATGGGAAAAGATGTCATAGTTGGTGGAGTTCACGCAGTATGTACTCATCCTGATTTTCGTAGACGTGGTTATTACCGTGAAATTATGAATGAAGTATTAGATTATTGCGACAAACGCTACGAAACTTTAGTATTGACTACTTCTAACCCTGAATTTTACCAAACGTTTGGGTTTCGCTTTGTCCAAGAACACAGTTTTATAGCTAGCGTCAACTCTCTAGGTGGCGTAAATGGAATACGTTTGCTTGATATTAATAATATCGACGACGTGAAGCTTTTACACCAACTGTTAGAAACGCGCGCACCTGTGTCAAACATTATTGGCGTAGTCAACGAAAAGCCTTTGTTTCTAGTTAACGAAGCTACAAGATCTATGTATTACTGTCCGGACTTAGACACTATTGCCTGTATGTCCATCGACAATAACGAACTTAAATTATATGACTTAGTGGCACCGCAAATATTCCCGTTAAAAGAGCTTATACAAAGAATACCTCATCATATCAAGTCCTGTTCTATCTACTTTAACCCAGAAAGTCTAAAAACAAATACGGAAGTATTACCAGAATTATTAGATGGAGACTCTCACCTAATGGTTCGCGGTACATTTACCCCCGAACACCAAAAATTTATGATACCCCGTTCCGCTCGTTGCTAAGTAGGGTTAGCAACTGTAGGTTTTTGTGAATTTTGGTGCGTTTGCCCTGGTATGGTAGGCAAAAGCTAGCAGAGTTGATCGCCAAAGCTCGTGCCAAAATTGCCGAGTTAACCGCAGCATAATAAAAATTCTGCCATCAGTAGGTTTATGCCCATTGGTTGAGTGTACTAAAGTGGCAATTGTTTTGAGATATACATCCACCTTGGAGGGTGCATGCCCCAATACTTTGGAAAACTTCCCACAACTGACCAACCTTGGACTACTATTGGCACGGTGCAATCTGTCAACAAGAGCGATAAGCCGGGTACGGCTTGCGCCAAGGGCGATAAGCTGGGTACAGCTTGCGCTAAGAGCGATCGCACAATTCATCTGGAGTGTAGTGACGCTCATGTTACCATTAGCATACTCGCATCCAACTTGCTACAAGTGCGGATGTCACCAACTGGTGAATTTCAGCCCCGTCGTCCTTGGGCGGTGACACTGGATGACGCCGAATGGGCAGATGTGCCTTTTGAGGTGAAAACAACAGATGCTGTTGTAGAAATTGAAACTGAGCAGATACGAGCGATCGTACACAGAGACAAATGCCGTATAAGCTGTTTTGATAAAGAAGGGCGTCCCTTTGCTCAAGATACAGAGATGGGAATGGGTTGGCGTTTGGGTGCAGTCGCCGCCTGGAAACATATAGAAGCAGAAGAGCACTTTTACGGATTTGGCGAACGCACGGGATTGCTCGATAAACTGAGCGAAGTCAAAACCAACTGGACGGTTGATGCCTTAGACTACAGTACCCAAACTGATGAAATGTATCAGGCAATTCCGTTTTTTATAGCCTTGCGTCCCCAACTTGCCTACGGTATTTTCTTCCATACCACGTTTTGGAGTCAGTTTGACATGGGTGCAGAAGCACCAGGTACATTGAAAATGGAAACTCGTGGGGGCGAGTTAGATTACTATATTATTTACGGTCCTGAACCCGCAAACATTCTTCACACCTATACCCAATTAACAGGTAGAATGCCATTACCGCCAAAATGGTCAATTGGCTATCACCAATGTCGTTGGAGTTACGAGTCAGATACCATAGTACGCGAACTAGCCCAAGAATTTCGATCGCGTCAAATTCCCTGCGATGTCATCCATCTTGATATTGATTATATGCGGGGTTACCGCGTGTTTACCTGGAGTCCCAACCGCTTTTCCGATCCTGCAAAACTGATTTCTAACTTGGGGCAAAACGGTTTTAAGACGGTTACCATTATAGATCCAGGAGTTAAATACGAACCAGAAGCCAATTATCACGTGTTTGACCAAGGAATAGAACACGACTACTTTGTCAGAAAAGTTGATGGGCGGTTGTTCCACGGCTATGTTTGGCCTGAAAAATCCGTGTTTCCCGACTTTTTACGTTCCGATGTACGTCAGTGGTGGGGAGACTTACACAAAAGCCTAACTGATGCAGGCGTTGCAGGAATATGGAATGATATGAACGAGCCAGCCATTGACGAGCGCCCTTTTGGAGATGGTGGCAATAAAATTTGGTTTCCTCTGGATGCACCCCAAGGAGGAGAGGGGGAGGGGGAAAGAGGGAGAGGGGGAGAAAACTCTACCCTGTCCTCCGTGTCCTCAAATAGAACTACTCACACTGAAGTTCATAATTTGTACGGTTTGTCAATGGCGAGAGCGAGTGCAGAAGGTTTGCAACGGTTACGTCCCAATGAGCGTTCTTTTGTGCTGACTCGTTCTGGTTTTGCAGGAGTGCAGCGATGGTCGTCGGTTTGGATGGGTGACAATCAATCGTTGTGGGATCATTTAGAAATGTCCCTACCAATGCTGTGTAATATGGGACTATCTGGTGTAGCATTTGTAGGGTGCGATATTGGTGGATTTGCAGGTAACGCTACAGCAGAAATGTTCGCCCGGTGGATGCAAGTAGGAATGCTCTATCCTCTCATGCGCGGTCACTCAGCAATGAGTACAGCACGTCACGAACCGTGGGTTTTTGGAGAACGTACAGAGAAAATTTGTAGAGAATACATAAATCTGCGTTATCAGTTGCTACCCTACCTATACACCCTCTTTTGGGAAGCAGCAACTACAGGGACTCCGATTTTAAGACCATTACTCTACCATTATCCTAACGATCCCAAAACTTACACGCTCTACGATCAAGTGTTGCTCGGTCCTAACTTGATGGCTGCACCCATTTACCGTCCCGGAATAGAGCATCGTTCCGTCTATTTGCCTGAAGGAACGTGGTATGACTGGTGGACGGGAGAAAGTCATTCCGGACCCGTTCATATCCTAGCCCATGCACCATTAGAAACAATGCCTCTTTATGTCCGCGCAGGTGCAATTATTCCCATGCAACCCGTGATGCAGTATGTCGATGAGCATCCACTAAACCAATTACGACTGCGTATTTGGCATGGTGCTAGTGAGTTTACTCTTTACGAAGATGACGGACATACATTTGAGTTTCAAAAAGGAGCTTTTGCAACAACAAATTACCGTGTTTTTGCTAAGGCGGAACACACAATTTTAGAAATTGGAGAACGACAGGGAGAATGGATACCAGCATCCCGTGAAGTGATTGTTGAACTTGTTGGAGTGGGTGAACAGCAATTTCAAGACGATGGGAAACCACGTATTTTGAAATTTTAATGGTTAGTTAGTAGGTTGGGTTGAGGAACGAAACCCAACATCAATTTTCAGGGTTTCGTTCCTCAACCCAACGAGCGTTGATAAATTTTATGACTTGATGTAAGTCCTGTTTGACAAAAAAAATTTTTATGTAAGAATAACATGTGTGGAAGACAATACATATTATTTAAATCTACTTCAGATTTATATATAAGCCGCGTCTACTTTGAAACCCGTCGTTTTTACCTTACAGAAAAACTTCAGTTTTCGGTATGGACGGGGCTTATCTGTTTGCTATAGCCTCAAATCTTGCTCTACCCCAAGCAAACAGATTGTGAGTTTCATGCATCTATTTCTAAAAAACTATTGAAAAACACCAAGGAGATGCAACCATGCTCAGTAGCAGCTATGACCAAGGTTTAGTGGCGCTATCGATAGTGCTCGCGGTACTTTCATCCTACACAGCCTTAGACCTAGCCGGAAGAGTCAGTGGAGTGGAGAAAAGGGTCAGAGTGGCTTGGTTGATTGGTGGTGCAATTACAATGGGTATTGGGATCTGGTCAATGCACTTTGTTGCCATGCTAGCCTTTAGTTTACCAATACCCATTGTCTATGATGTGGGAACTGTTGTGTTCTCAACATTGCCCGCGATCGTTAGTTCAGCAGGTGCGCTTTTTCTCGCGAGTCGTCGGTTTTTGAGTATGAGGCGATTGCTAATTGGCGGTATGTTAATGGGTTTAGGGATTGCATCCATGCATTATATTGGGATGGCAGCAATGCGGATGGATGCCTCTACTCACTACGATCCTCTGTTGTTTGTGCTGTCGGTTGCGATCGCGATCGGCGCGTCAATAGCAGCGCTGTATATTGCCTTTCAATTCCGCATGCAAACGAGTAAAAGTGGAAGATCGTCTCGGATTTTAAGTGCGCTCATCATGGGGGCGGCGATCGCTGGGATGCATTATACAGGAATGGCGGCAGTTTCTTTCACACCAACAAAAGTTGTGAGTTCAGTCTTAGCAAACCCCGCTGTGCAATCTTCTCTCACCTGGCTGGCGATCGGCATTGGCATTGCTACGCTGATTATCTTATGTTTTACACTGCTGACATCCTTTGTAGATCGGCGTATAGCATCTCAAACGAATCTTCTGAAGCAGCAAGAAGCTGAAGCTCAACGATTGCAACAATTTACAGACATTACTTTACGCATTCGGCGTTCTCTGAAGTTGGAAGATGTTCTCAATACGGCTGTGAGTGAAGTGCAGCAAGCATTAGGTGTCCATCGTGTTATTATCCATCGCTTGAATCGTGATTGGAATGGCACTATTATTGCTGAATCAGTTGCCCAAGGTTGGATTTCTACTTTGGGGCTGACAATGGACGATTCTTTTTGGGAACGTTATGTCGAATCTTATAACAATGGTCAAGTTTGGGTTATTGATAATATTTACGAAGTGGGTTTTGCTGAGGAGCATCTGGAGATTTTAAAGCGCTTTCAGATCAAAGCTTATATGGCTGCGCCTATCCTACAGAACAATCAACTTCAGGGTTTACTTTTTGCTCATCAGTGTTCTAATGCTCGGATTTGGCAAAAGTGGGAAATTGAATTGTTCCGACAACTAGCAGTTCAAATTAGCATTGCTCTAGAACAAGCAAATCTCCTCCATGAATTGCAACAGGCGCAGGAAGTGCTGCGGTTACGCGATCGCGCCATTGCGGCTGCTAGCAACGGTATTCTCATTACTGACCCACGACAGGAAGATAACCCTATCGTCTTTTGCAATGCAGCATTTGAAACCATGACGGGCTACTCGTTAGAAGAGGTATTGGGACATAACTGTCGCTTTTTGCAGGGAGAAGGCACAGACCCTGCTACTGTGAGAGAACTCAACAATGCCGTAAAGCAAGAGCGGGATTGCCAAGTTGTTATTAAGAATTATTGCAAGGATGGGACTCCTTTCTGGAACCAATTGACCATTTCACCAGTGCGAGATGCTTCCGGGAAAGTCATAAATTTTATTGGGGTACAAGCGGACATCACAGAACAAATGCAGGCGCAAGAAGAATTGCGGCTTAGTAAAGAAAACTTACAGAGTCAAGTCGTAGAATTGTTAAATGATGTTGAAGAAGCATCTAGAGGAGACCTAACCGTGCATGCCCAGATTAATACAGGCGAAATTGGGACTGTAGCAGACTTTTTCAATGCTATTATTGAAAGCCTACGACACATTGTGGTGCAAGTAAAACAAGCCGTGCAACAGGTGAATGTGCTTGTTGGGGAAAACTCACAATCCATGCGTCTGTTGGCAGATGATGCACTCAAACAAGCAGAGGAGATTACTCATACCCTCAAATCATTAGATGCAATGGTACTTTCAATTCAAGCTGTAGCAGATAGCGCTCATCAAGCAGCAGGTATGGCACGGACTGCATCAACAACTGCAGAAGTTGGTAGAGATTCCATGGAGCGCACGGTAGATAGCATCACGAAGCTGCATTTGACTATGGCAGAAGCTGCTAAAAAGGTGAAACGGCTTGGTGAATCATCCCAAGAGATTTCCAAAGTTGTGTCTTTGATTAACCAAATTGCCTTGCAAACCAACATAATATCTATCAATGCTAGTATTGAAGCAGCAAAAGCAGGTGAGGAAGGTCTGTCTTTTGCAGTTGTGGCAGAAGAAGTTGGGGATTTAGCTGCTCGTTCAGCCCAAGCCACTGAAGAAATTCAACAGATTGTGCGAAATATACAGATTGAAACCAGTGAAGTTGTGAAAGCCGTGGAACAGGGGATGACACAGGTTGTGGAAGGCACAGAATCAGTGAAAGATGCTAAGCAACAGCTAGGGGGAATTTTAGAAGTGTCTCGCGAAATTGACTCCTTAGTACAGTCCATTTCCCATGCAACAGTATCCCAAACGCAAACTTCGCAAGTAGTTGTGTCTTTGATGAAACAGATTGCTCGCGATTCACTTCATACGAGTGATTTCTCCCGCTTGGTGTCAAGTTCTTTGGTACAAACTGTAGACGTAGCACAGCAGTTACAAGCTTCAGTCACTGTGTTCAAGACTGATAATGAGGAAAGTCTGAATGTTAAACCGTTGGAAGCAGCAGACGCCGCCAAGTATTCTGTTCAGAACTCTGTTGAGTTGAATAATAGCAATGGCAAGCATCCGATGATACAGTAGGTTATGTAGAGACGTATAGTGCTACGTCTCTAGAAATGCTAAGCTCAGTATTAATTTACACCTTTTCACTTAAGGAGATTTTGAAAGCTTTTTGGAAAATTCAAGGGACGGGCAAGATGCCCATCCCACAATCTCTGCTCTTGTGGGACGGGCGTCTCGCCCGTTCCATTCTTAGAGTGCAGAAAATAAGGGGAATTGTAAAACACAGTTGTAGTATAACCACTAACTACCAACCACTAACTACTAACCCTCATACACAATCAAATGGGTTGGTTTGTGAGTGCGAATAAAGTTTGTCATAATATCCCGTTCTTTAACAGTTGGCGTGGCAAAACAACCAGCCGTACCAGTGTTAGCATTTTGAGCCAAAGCAGAGGGATCGTAGTGAACGCCTATACCCGAACGTCCCGTACTGAACAGAGGTGTCACTGGAGACCAAACACCACCAAATTCTGGTTTATTTCCTGGTGGTGTACCGACAACCCCAAGGCTGTCAAACTTGTAAATTCCAAAAGGTAGAGGTGTTTCAGAACCAGCAACATCAGATGGAGTTTGCTTACCAACTCGACCGGAAACAGCTTGTACTGTGTTAATAACATTACCATTGCTATCTATCAGTCGAGTTTCGTAGACTCTCAAACCGCCACCGATGGTTTTTGTCGTTCTTTTAGCAACTACTCGTGCTGTTTTGATAGTTGTGAGAAACTCGTTAGCAACCCAGCGATTCGTTCCAATTTGTACCCACTTCCTGTTTCCTGCTTGCACGGGTTCGCCAGTTACTTGAACTTCAGTACCATTGCTGAGAGAACCTACTGATTCTCCATTGGGTTTAGAACGCACTGTGAGAGGATCGCCTTCTTTTGTTGCAACGTAAGTAGCCATTAAAATATGCCTTAGGTGATGTTAAGAGTAATTTAAAACTTTTCCTGCTTGGAATTGTTTTTGCTGACATCTAGATACTTCAATCTCTGCTGACCAAATTACGGATAACTTCATTGAGAGATTAGAGGCTGCAAAATCCCCGACTTCTTATAAGCATACAGCCGATCGATGGGGGGTTTAAACCGTTTGGCAGAGCACAATAGCAGCAACTATCAGGGAAAAACAAGGGAAATCCAATTTTAGATGAAGCAACTAGTGCAGGCTGGCAAAAATAACTGACCAGTTTCCACATTAGAATGGCACCGTGGTTAATACCAATAATATTGACCATTACTAAAAGCATCAAACATTCATTTTTAATAATTAAATCTTATAAGGTATAAAGGTACAAAACTTGTTCATTAGCTAACTGCAAAACCATCAAACTGCCGCATAAACGGCGAGTGATATGCCAACACAATGTCGTCTTTTGCAACTCCTAGCCTTACAAATTCATCCGCAAATCCAATCTCAGTGCCATCATGCTGTATCCAAATCTTACTATCTTTAATATCGATATGTACCGAACACCCGTAAATTCGACGCTCGTCTTTCCATCCTGCACTAACAACTTGATAGCGATCTCGT
This sequence comes from Scytonema hofmannii PCC 7110, assembly GCF_000346485.2. NCBI lineage: Bacteria > Bacillati > Cyanobacteriota > Cyanophyceae > Nostocales > Scytonemataceae > Scytonema > Scytonema hofmannii. The sequence continues at coordinate 2,052,175 of NZ_KQ976354.1, read as the reverse complement.
TCTAAATCAAAAACAGGCATCACTTCAATTTCACCTGATGAGAATTTATAGCTTGCATATTCTTCTAGAACTTGTTTCACTAACTCTCTATATTTCTCTACTCTTTCCATTCTACAATGACCTCCTGCTTGGGATCATAAATCAAAAGTTTTATGCTATACTTATCTACCATTCTCTGCACAAAGCGTTTTTCAAAAAAGCTTTTATAAGCCTGCTTTGGCACAGCTAAATACAATATTCGTTCTGGTTGATCGAGTTCCAAAGCTTCCTGATAGTTGAGGAATTGTCCCAAGGCTGTATGAAAAGTTGAAATGGCTGATGCCTGTAGGAAGGTTTTAATCTCTACCGCAATTTTTTCTCCTGACCTTTCCGCAGCCAGCAGTTGCTCTGCTCCCAAATCAATTAGCAGTTCAACTTCCTCAACAAGAAGGCGCAACGGATCATCCGTAATTGTCCAACCATCTTTTTCGAGAGCTCGCCTGACCGCATCATGAAATGCATCTCTCACAGACATAGTGATTGAATGTGCAACCGGACGGGTAAAAAGTAGCCACTACCATTATATAACGTAAACGACAACATCTGTGAATTAACAGGATACACAACTTATATCCACGCCTTTAAAGCTTACACTCCCTATGCCATACTCCGCCGTCATTATATGCTCTAACATCAAAAAATAATCTAATTCTTTTTGTTCATCTGGTGTCAGTTCTCCAGTGTGATGACTGTATACCAAGTCATCTAAACGTTCTTTTGCCTCAGCCGATAGTTTAAAATTAATAACGCTTTGAGGAGTAGTCCCTGAAGCAATAAACTCAACGATATCGTCATAAACTTTAGTGACCTTGACAGATGTAGTCATATGTGTATATATTTTTCTAGCTTAACTTCATCTATGGTACTTGAAATAACTATCCTAGCGTCTTAGGTTCTGGTCAAGATTCACGGTTTTTTAAAGTTCCCCATAAACTCATGTTCGCCTCCAAAAAACTTCTTATTCTCCTAACCACACTTCTCCTGACACTAGCTGTCGGATGCACAATTCTTTTTCCAAGACAGTTTGCTACTAACCCTCACTTAGCATTTGGCAATCCAAGTAACGCAAGTAAAGCTGACCCAAATAATTATTTAATAGAAAAGCCTCAATATATACTTTCATACAATAGAGATAAAGGAATTCCAAACTGGGTGAGTTGGGAATTAAATCAGTCCTGGTTAGGTGAAGCACCACGGTCTAATAATTTTCGTCCTGATGATACACTTCCAGAAGGCTGGTATCGTGTCACTCCCAACGATTACACCAGAAGCGGTTTTGACAAAGGACACATGGTACCTTCCGCAGACCGCAGCAATAATCCTGAAAATAATGCTGCTACTTTTTTCATGACAAATATTATTCCCCAAGCACCCGATAACAATCAGGGTTACTGGGCGCGTCTGGAAGATTATGAGAGGACTCTAGCTAATCAAGGTAATGAGTTGCATATTATATCAGGAGTTTACGGTCAGAAAGGAACTCTTGCTCAAGGAAAAGTTTCTATTCCCGCTAGAATTTTTAAAATTATTATTGTTACCACACCCAATCAAAATGTCAATAGCATTAATGAATCTACAAGAATTATTACTGTTGATACTCCCAATATAGATGGGAATCGGGATGCTGACTGGACTGAGTTTTTAACAAGTGTTGATGCTATTGAAAAAACAACAGGTTATAATTTTCTATCCAATATTGACCTTTCTATTCAGAATATTATAGAATCTAAGGTGGCTCAAGTGACCAATTTAAAATCAAAGAGTAGAACGCGCAAGAAATAACTAAGTTTCAACTACCTTTGTAGAAAGTCCGGCTAAATGATCGTTCGAGGTTTTACCTATAATATAAACATCAATATTGATAGATCCAAAACGCATGACTTTGATATCGGAAAGATTTTCTTTCAAAAGTTTAACAAGATTTTGATACTTTTTCACAATCATTTTGTCTTCGGAACTATGCCAATCTTGTTCTGCGATCGCGACTTCAAAAAAAGAGTCAACTTCAACACTTTCTACAGGCGTATCTAAAGGAATTCCTATTTTTTGAAGAACAAACTCCGGCGTAATATCCTTTTGTTCGGGAGCATCCCAAAGAAAAACTTCAAAAGGATACTCAGACTCGCTCATAAACAACAAACCATCTGATGCTTGTTTTAAAATGTTAATCAAAGTCATAGACACTAACATTTGCAATGACTTTTCTATTCTACTTTAGTCTGGTATTCAGAACCCCGACTTCTTCAAGAAGTCGGGGTTCTAACCAATCTAACCCTTCAAAATACCAACCAAAATGCTGACTAATTCTGTTAATTCTTCTGGAACTCGGTACAGCTTAAAATCTTCAATAACCTGTTTTTCTTGACGCTTGTATATACCAAATCGCCAATCTTCACCAGTTGTTACTGCTCCAAACAAAATCGGAGTCTCTGAAGTCGTCCATTGGTCTAGAGCTATTAACTCTACAGCTAATTGTGTAAAACCTCGACTTAAATCGGATTGCTTAGCTTCAATCACCAATAATCCTCGACCTCTATTAACATAGTAATCGAAACTACCTTTCAAGTAATCATTAACACTAACAGGATATTCAATATTCAACTGAGTTTCTGTTATTTCACAGACTTCAAAGAGAATTGGTGCGATTATAGCTTGTTTGCGTGCATCTTCACTTAATAGCTTAACGCGTCTTATATTTCGTTCAATAATAAGACCCAATCCCTCAATTCTGTTCAAGTCCCATTCTGATTTAGGCAACTGCAATCTTTGTCTTTCATAAGAACATCCCAGTTCTGCAAGAATATCCTCTGGGGAGAATGACAATTCAAAATATTTACTAAATGTATAGCTTTGACCGGGTTGAAGAATACGCGGACGACTCATAAATCTTATACCATTTTAGATTTTAGATTTTAGATTTTGGATTGAGAAAGTGATGTATAGACTTGATTTAGGCTAACTATTTGTCCCATTCTTTGTTCAAATTTGTATTAATTATTTAAACAACAACCATTCTAAAACTAACCCAGTTTCTTTCTCCACAATCAGATACTCGACTTCTTCAACTCGTCGGGTATATAATCCACTCTCTTTCTTTCTCTCAGCGCCCTCAGCGCCTGGTGCGGTTCAATAAAAACGATCAAACCACAAACCCACAATTTCCAGTAAAATCAAGACCTGAGGATTGTAAACAGGGAGACTCAGGTTGGCTACACTTGGTGTAAACATAGACCACATTGCCACCATTCGACAAGCGCGGCGGACAGTGGAACCAGACCCCGTAGCTGCGGCGGTACTCGCAGAATTAGGAGGTGCAGATGGCATTACCGTGCATCTGCGCGAAGACAGACGGCATATTCAAGAACGAGATGTCCGCTTATTGCGTCAAACAGTAAGAACACATCTTAACTTGGAAATGGCAGCTACAGATGAAATGGTTGCTATTGCCCTAGATATTAAACCCGATTACGTTACTCTAGTTCCAGAAAAGCGAGAAGAAGTCACCACAGAAGGTGGGCTGGATATCGTCGGTCAAATTGATAGAATGGAAGCAGTGGTCGATAAATTGCAAGGCGCTAGTATTCCAGTCAGCTTGTTTATCGATGCCGAACCTGCACAAATTGAAGCTTCTGTCAAGATTCAGGCACAGTTTATTGAACTCCATACTGGGCGGTACGCTGAAGCTAAAAATGAAACAAGTCGCCAACAGGAGCTAACGTTCCTGGCTAAAGGATGCGAGCAAGCAATACAAGCAGGATTGCGAGTCAATGCAGGACACGGGTTAACTTACTGGAATGTTTTCCCCATTGCTACCTTTCCTGGTATGGAAGAACTAAACATCGGACATACCATTGTCAGTCGCGCTGTGTTGGTAGGTATGGAAAGAGCAGTTCGTGAAATGAAACTAGCCATGCGAGGGGAACAGTGACCAGTGACCAGTGACCAGTGATCAGTGGTCACTAATAACTGAAATGGAGGGGTTGTCAGTGCGAAAATCCAGAAACTTGTTTGTATTTCACAAGTTAAATCGGAATTCAAAATTCTATGAACGCAGAACCATCTCACAACCTTCCTCTTTGGGTACAGGACAGAGACACAGTTATAGCAAATAGTGGTAACGCTGAATGGCGTTCTCAAACTCCACCAGATTACACTGAGTCTCAAGAAGGTCTTGCAAAAGAAAGCAAAGCCAAGCATATTGAAGGATCACTCGAAGCGATCGTTCAAAATTTGGTGAGAACCTTTGAGATGGAAGCATCTTTCAAGACTAACCCCTCTCAGTGGCTATCTGTTGTTAACGAGCAATTCCGCATGAGTAGCAATGGAGGTGCAGAATATACAGCATCAGATGTGATACAGGCAGGCACTTATAATCTATTTATGCCGGATACAGAAGATTACAAAGCTTCAGAAGAAACTTTTGAATCATCGGGGAAACTTTTCCGCACGGCATTTCCCAAAGGATTCTTGTGGGAAGTTTTAGAGGTTTTCTCCAGTCCTCCCAACGTAACATTTAAATGGCGGCATTGGGGAACTTTTAGCGGTTCATACAAAGACTCTGCGTCAACAGGGGAGACAGTGGAGATCGTTGGTATGAGCGTAGCCCGTGTCACTGAAGATTTAAAAATTCTTTCGGTGGAGCACTATTTTGACAACAGTCAGTTTCTCAAAAAGTTAACTGTTGGTAAAAAACAAACAACTAGGTAGAAAATAGGGAATGGGGAATGGGGAGTGGGGAGTAGGGAATAAGAAATAATTGATTACCTATTGCCCCTTGTCCATTTTTATGTGTCCTTTCATTCATCAATCAAAGACGAAAAATGCAAAAATACTATTACCTTTTGGCAAGTCAACGATTTTTACTAGAAGAAGAACCCATGGAGGAAGTTCTCAAAGAACGAACCCGTTATTATCACGAACAAGAAAAAGAAATAGATTTTTGGGTGATTAAGCAACCAGCTTTTCTAGAGGCACCTCAAATGGCAGAAATCAAGGCAAAGTGTCCCCAAACAGCAGTGGCAATTATTTCTACTGATTCCCAATTTATTACCTGGTTGAAACTACGATTGGAGTACGTCATTACTGGCGAATTTCAAGCTCCTTCGCCAGAAATCCCTGATGCTTTGGCATCTGTTGCCACTGTATCCTAAATGTAGAGACGCGCTATGGCGCGTCTTTATACTATAAATTAGAAAAAAAGAATAAAATCATGTATCAAGCTATTGCCCGGACATTAACAAAATCTTTAGTCAGTAGTTTATTGCTAGCATTTAGCAGCTTGATTGCTGGTGTAGATTCTGCCATTGCTCAAGGACAAAATCTACCTGTCTGTCAACCTCCCGGTGCAGGTGAGTATCTTTTATTGGTTATTAGTCCCACATCAAATAGTCAAAATCAGTTGCGTCGTGCATTGCCAGGAGAACTCAAGACAACCACATGCAGGTATCTAAAAGATACGGTAACGCGGATAGGTGGATTTCGCAGCATAGACGATGCTAATCGCTGGGCGAGGTACATCAGCCACGTTGTTGCGCTATCTGCTATCATCACAACTCGACCAACAGATGGCGCACCCAGTCAAAACGTCACCTATAAACCCGAGCGATTGGGAGAGGGTTACGCTGTCTTGGTTGATTACTATAACCGTCCAGAAGTTGCCAATGAAGTACGGGAAGTTGTAGGAGGAGATGTGGGTTTTGCTACTTACGGACAACGTCCTTACTTGTTAGCTGTTTATACAAGTAACCAAAAAGATGCATACACTACATTGCAAAAGCTAAGCGAACAAGGCTTTTCTGCTGTATTGGTAGACAGTCGAAAAGTGTTGCTGTTACGCTCAGCTGTACGCTTGCAGTAAACTGGTCACTGGTCACTGGTCATTGGTCACTGGTCACTGGTCACTGGTCATTGGTCACTGGTCACTGGTCACTGGTTACGGATTAACAACTAGTACACCAGTAGATCTCGCTAACCATGATATGGTTATGCCTAAAGCTGAACCAGCTATAACTTGAACGGGTGTGTGTCCCAATAATTCCTTGAGTCGATCGCCGTTAAAATTTGGATGTTCGTGAAATAGTTCATCAATCATTTGGTTGAGGATGCGAGCTTGCTTACCTGCAGCTTGCCTAACTCCTGCTGCATCATACATGACAATAATGGCAAAAACAACGGCAACAGCAAATTCGGAAGAAGCCCAACCTAGAGTTTGTCCAATACCAGCTGCTAGGGCTGTAACCAAAGCGGAATGAGCACTAGGCATTCCTCCTGTGGTTACCAGAACGTTTACGTTAAGTTTGCGATTTTTCACTAACTCAATAACCAGCTTTAGCCCTTGAGCAATCAAACTAGATATCAGAGCTACGAACAGTACTCGGTTTTCTAAAATGTCGCTTATGTCCTGCATACTATTTATGAATTATCAATTATAAATGATGAATTATGAAAAGAAATATGAATGATAAATGGTGACTTGTAAAGCCGTCTTTCATCATTCATTTTCATGCTCTAGTGATTGCGACTTGTTATAAAATGCGCGATCGCAATCAATGCTTGTGCTTTTGCTCCAAAGGGTTCCAGTTCAGCACAAGCCTCTTCAATCAGTTGTTGAGCTTTTGCGCGAGATTCTTCTATTCCCCAAAGACTAGGATAGGTGACTTTATTGGCTTTTAGGTCTTTGCCAGCAGTTTTACCTAATTGCTCGGCGGTTTCCGTAATATCTAGAATGTCATCGATAATTTGAAAAGCAAGCCCAATATTTTGGGAGTAGCGAGATAGGTGTTGCTCTTCTTCTAGTGTTGCTCCTGCCAAAATACCACCACAAACGACACAAGCCTCCAAAAGAGCACCTGTCTTGTGGCTGTGAATAAAATTTAATGTTTCCAGAGGAGTATCCGTTTTGCCCTCTGATTCTAAATCAAGCACTTGACCGCCTACTAATCCAGTTGCTCCAGTTGCTTGACCCAACCGAGCAATAACCTTTAATACCCGTTCTGCAGGAACTTTTTGAGTCTGGGTCGCAACATATTCAAATGCGTAGGCGAGTAAGCCGTCTCCAGCTAAAATCGCAATATCTTCGCCATACACTTTATGGTTAGTCAGCTTACCGCGCCGATAGTCATCGTTATCCATCGCGGGTAAATCGTCGTGAATCAACGACATCGTGTGGATTATCTCTACAGCAACGGCAGTAGGCAGAGCCATTTCAATAGTACCACCAAGCATCTCATTGGTAGTTAGACAAAGAATTGGGCGCAAGCGTTTCCCACCCGCTAGTAGGGAATAGCGCATTGCTTCATAGATTTTTTCTGGATAGCGCACGGGTAAAGCCCGATCCAAAGCTTCATCACAAAGCTGTTTTTTCTCTTTGAGATAAGCTAACAGGTCAAATTTGCCTTCCTGTGAAGTTGTCTGAATATTATCTGCTGCTACCATCCTTAATTATCCTTGATGTTCCGTTATCTACGTAACAATTTTACGGGAAAGAGTCATTAGTCATTCGTCATTCGTCATTTGTAAATGACCAAGAACAAATGACAAAGAACAAATGACCAATGACTAATTTTTTAAACTTTGCCTGTAGCTATTTACAGTATTTTGCATCAACATAGCTACAGTCATGAGACCTACGCCGCCAGGAACTGGTGTGAGAAATTCTGCAACTCCAGCAACTCCTTCAAAGTGAACATCACCCACAATGCGACTGTTACCACTTGAGTCTGTCACGCGATTGATCCCCACATCTACCACAACAGCACCTGGTTTCACCATGTCAGAAGTTATGAATTCTGGACGACCTACGGCTGCAACCAGAATATCAGCATTCTTTGCGATTGACTGTAAATCGTGCGATCGCGAATGAGCGACAGTCACGGTAGCATCTGCTTCGAGTAGCATCAAAGCCAAAGGTTTACCTACTAGAATGCTACGTCCCACCACCACTGCTTGCTTGCCTTGTAGGGGAATTTTGTATTCTTCCAGTAAACTCATGATTCCAGCTGGAGTGCAACTGCGTAAACCCATCTCGCCCCGCACCAGTCGTCCCAAGTTTACGGGGTGCAAGCCGTCAACATCTTTATCTGGAGCAATTCGATACAACAAGTGCTGGGCATTCAAGTGATTAGGGAGAGGCAATTGTATAAGAATACCATCCACTCGCTCATCTTTGTTGAGTGCAGCAATCACTTCCTCCAGTTCAGTTTCAGTCGTTTCTTTAGGAAAATGCCTACCAAAAGATGCAATACCAATCTTCTTACAGGCGCGTTCCTTTCCACGTACATACGCTGCAGATGGCGGATGATCGCCCACCATCAACACTGCTAATCCGGGCGGGCGTCCTATTTTGGGTTGAGCTTCTTTAATGACAGCAGAAAGTTCTTGCTGAATCTTTTCTGCCTTAGCTTTACCATCAAGAAGTTTGGCTGTTTTTGTATCCATCACAATTCGTAGAAGAACGCTACGCAGTGGCATTGCCTTCTCATGCTTTATTAGCATTCGTGCTTAAACACCACATTCAATATCTTCTCAGATTGCTTGTAAGTAGGTAGGTAAAGATAAAAACAACTGTGTAAAGAAATGTAAAAATTGTCCCATGCCCATAACACCCGACTTCACAGATATAAATTGTCACTAGCCGATCCCTGATGCCAAAATTGACAAGTACAGGTATTCATTATGCAAAAAATGAAAAATTTAAATATATTGTTGTTGTATCAGCATGGCATAGTTTTATCCTTACGCTTGGGATTGACAAGTCTCCTTCTGACAGGGGTGTTAAGTTGCACTAATTTGGGTCGGTATGGCTGGAACACAATAGGAGCCAATATTACCCCTATTCAGGAAATCAAACCACAAAAAGAGGATGATGCTACAGTCTACATACAAGGACATGTCGAGAAACGAGTACCTTTGTTAAAGCGGCTAGCATATCAAATTGACGACTCTACCGGGAAAGTGTGGGTACTTACCAATCAAACTGGTATAAAAGAGGGAGATAAAGTTGTTTTTAAAGGTAAAATACGCTATCAATCTATTCCAATTGCAGGAAAAGAGTACGGTGAAGTTTATTTAGAAGAGTAAGTATAATTTGTTAGTGGTTAGTGGTTAGTGGTTAGTGGTTGTTAATAACTACTAACCGACTAACCTACTAAGCCCTCATACACCATAACCTTGAGAATCATACGTTACAACTCCGCAGGCTATCCGTCCCCCACCTGCTTGTGCTGCTAAACCCTCAGCTTGTTGTAGATCCTGCAATTGGTGAATAATAATTGCACTGCCATTGTCGTCAAACACACTGACAGGACTTTCACGTAGAGTTACACGACTGGTGATCGCGTTGTACTTTGCGTAACCGTGTTCATCCACCATTAGGTTTGGCAAATCACCTAAATGGTATGGGTGGTTTGCTTCCACGGGAACTTCTGAAGTAAAAGGACCGGGGTCAAAGTGTCCACCACTGGTGCTGAAAGCAGGTTGAGCATTAGGATCGCACACGCCTACGGAATGAACGTGAAGCCCGTGCAAACCGGGTGTCAGTATAGCCGGATCTCCTTGGATCTCGCCCTTAATCTGTACAGATCCATCTTTTCGCTCTTTGAAAAGTAGAGTACCAGTAATGTTTGTACCTTCAATGTAAGTTTGTGCTACTGGCAGACTCTGGGCCATACTCGGTTGTGCTACTATCAGTTTGCCAATTATTATCAAGCCAAGAGTGAGTCCGAGAACAAATAAAGATTTAATCGGTAAAAATTTAATCTTCATGACTTGTTGTAGTGATAAATTCTTTGGGTATGTTGGTGTTTGTTTTAACTCTAACATTAACCGTATTAAATTGCATAGTACCTTGTGTGGGTATATTCTCGATCGCCATTCATTTAGGCAAATGAGTTAGAGAAAAACACTCTCTGTAATGATTGTTAATGGTCTATATTCAAACTCAGAACAAAAGCGAACTGGATATTTTTGGAACAACTGAAGTATTGGGCGCGTCCTGAAAGCGGACAACACTCGGTCAAAATCAGACTATTGCGATCTTGACGATTGTTACTAATTAATACATCGGTTTAAAAAACCGTAATCGTTGCTTAGATAAAGGTCGCTCATGGAAAGCCTAAATTCTTCACAACAGACTCAGCCAGTTGCAGGACTAAACGAACAAACAACTCTAGTGTCGCAGCAAGAGGCGATCGCTACCAATTCCACTCAGACAAAAACTCATCACAAAAAATCTGTCTCGCTCTCTGTGAGTCATCTACTCCCTAAAGTGACAATCGGCGTGTTGTTAAGTACAGGGGCGATCGCTTCTGGAGTTTACGGTTACAAATCGTGGCAGTATGCTCAAAAATATCAAGAAACTGACAATGCTTTTATCAGTGCAAATATTCAAAGAGTCACATCACGTATATCAGGAATCGTCACTGAAATTGCAGTTAATGATAACCAAATGGTATCTCCCGGAACGGTGTTGGTAAAGCTCGATTCCCGCGATTATGAAGTCTCTTTGTCCCAAGCCAAAGCGTCTCTAGAGTTAGCCAAACAACAAGCCGCTCAGATCCGGGAAAATATGAACGCTGTCACAATTAGCACAATTAATATCCCAGAACCAGTTGCAACAAAACCTGCAAAGAAAGGAACACAGGTTGCTAAATCAAGCAACAAGGACAAACAAGTCAAACCAACCGATAGCAAACAGAGAGTCTCGCAGTTGTCAACCGCTAACTCCCAAAAAGAGATTGACGAGCAAAAGTACAAAACAGCACTAGCTGCGATCGCGCAAAAAGAAGCTGAGTTAAAAAAAGCACAACTCCAATTATCTTATACTAACATTACAGCGCTTGTTCCTGGAAAAGTAGGTAACAAAAACGTCCAGATAGGACAGCAGGTACAACCGGGACAAACCCTAATTACAGTTGTGCAACCAAATCCTTGGATTGTGGCTAACTTTAAAGAAACGCAGTTAGAAAAAATACAGCCCGGTCAAAAAGTGGATGTTAAGATGACTGCTTTCCCCAGTCACAAGTTTAGTGGCACGGTAGAGAGTATGTCTCCCTCATCTTTTGGTAGATTTACTCCTTTGCCACAAGAAAGCGATACACCATTATCTACAAAAAATTTGGATGAGCAAAGAATACCTGTCAAGATAGTGTTTGAACCTAAGAGCATTCGCGGTTTTGAATCGCGGTTATCTCCCGGAATGTCAGCAACTGTTACAGTTGCCATTAAATAAGTCTTTTTGCCACAAATACCAAAGTGTTTTTTAAGAATGGTGTTAAGATCGTCCAATCTTAACTCTTTCTTTAGATTAACACTTTTGTCCTGACCGCAATGTACATTCAAAATCAGGAATTTGATAATAACTATAAAGATGTAAACCTGGCTGTTCGGGAGGATACAGAAGCCCTAAAAAATCATGCAGATTTATTGATTGTTGATGATAATATCGGTAACCTTGCTCTACTCTCTGCTATTCTTAGTCAACAGGGCTACAGGGTTCGGAAAGCAATTAGTGGTGAAGTCGCTTTAAAAGCTATTTTCTTAGAACCACCCGATCTCATTTTGCTGGACATTAAAATGCCAGTGATAGACGGATATGCTGTTTGTACCCAGTTAAAAGCATCTCCCCAAACTTGTGAAATTCCCATTATCTTCTTGAGTGCTTTGGATGAAGCAATAGATAAAATCAGAGCTTTTGAGGTTGGGGGTGAAGACTATATCACCAAACCATTCCTAGCTGAAGAAGTTTTGCTCCGAGTTCGCCATCAACTTAAGATTCAAAAGCAACAGCAAGAACTTAAGGAACACAATCAGAAGCTGCAAAAGGAGATTCAAGAGCGAAGGCAAGCTGAAGCAGCAACTCAACTGTTATTAACCACAATTCATGCAGTTCATCAAGCATCTGATTTCAAGCGTGCTTTGGAAATTCTTTTATGTAAGGTACGTCAAGCTATGGATTGGGACTATGGCGAAGGTTGGATTTTAGGTGACGATATTATGACTTTACAACTGAGTCAAACCTGCCACGATCCAATGCACGATCTATCACTCAATCAATTTCATCAGGCAAGATTAGACATATCCTTTACTGATGGTGTGGGATTGCTGGGTCGGGTTTGGGCAACTCACCAATCGGAGTGGATTGAAGATGTTTCACAAAAGCAAGCGCCTGTTTTTCTTCGGACTGAAGCAGCAATTCGTGCTGGGTTGAAAGCAGCTTTTGGGATGCCGATTGTGTTGCAGGAGCAAGTGCTTGCTGTTTTGGTTTTTTTTAAGCGATCGCCCTTGCCTTACGATCCAAAGTTAGTGCAACTAGTCAATGCTGTTGCGATTGAGCTAGGTGAATTTATACAGCGAAAGCAAACAGAAGAAGCGTTGATACTGACTAACCAGGAACTACAGCGTTTGGCTACCCTGGATGGGTTAACACAAATCAACAACCGTCGCAGTTTTGATGAAGCACTTGAGAGGGAATGGCAGAGGCTTCAACGCAGACAAGCTTCCTTAGCGTTAATTCTCTGTGATATCGATTATTTCAAGTTTTATAACGATTGCTACGGTCATGTGGCTGGGGATAGTTGTCTGAAAGAGGTAGCTAATGCGATCGCACTTACGTGCAAACGTCCGGGCGATTTAGTCGCTCGCTATGGCGGAGAAGAATTTGCTGTATTGCTACCCGATACTGATTTGGAAGGAGCTACTTATGTAGCACAACAGATTCGACAGCAAATTGCCAAGCTAGCCATTCCCCATGCAGCTTCTAGAGCAAATACTTATGTGACAATCAGTATGGGCATTGCTAGCTTAATTCCTACAGTGGAGTGCTTGCAGGAAAAGCTCATCATGGCTGCAGATCGATCGCTCTACAAAGCCAAAGCACAAGGACGCAACACTTACTGTGCATGCTCTTTGGAACAACCTGTAGATTGTTGGGAGTTTTTGCCTTAGCAGCTTAACCAACACACCTGGTGTTACTTGGATTGTTCTCTGATTCATTTTTTCACACGAGCTAGTGCATCCTCAGCCGCCGCCTTTTCAGCATCTTTTTTGCTGCGTCCCTTACCTTCTCCGTACACGCGATCGTTTACAAGTACTTGAGCAGTGAATTCAGGAGCGTGGGAAGAACCACCTGCTTGGACTGTGACATATTTGGGGGGCGTTTGGGTCACGTTACGCTGCACCCATTCTTGAAATTTGTTCTTTGAATCTACACTAGAACGAGATTCAACGACTTTTTCTGGTACGGAATCAAACAGTGGTTCTATAATCTTACGAACTGCGTCTGCATCGGAATCATTGTCTAGATAATAAGCCGCTATCACGGCTTCAAAGGTACTGCTTAGCAAATTGGGATTTTGGTAACCACCTTCTAGAATAGCTCCTTTGCCCAACCGCATCCTTAAGTCTAAGCCAACTTCTATCGCAAACTTTGCCAGTTGCTTTTCATCTACAAGTGCGGAACGGCGACGAGTGAGTTCGTCTTCTTCCTTGTCGGGATGACGGCGATGGAGATATTCAGCACTTAAAAAAGTTAACAAAGCATCGCCCAGAAATTCTAAGCGTTCGTTGTGTTCTCCTGCGTCTGGGTTTTCATGAACGTAAGAACGGTGAGTGAGAGCGTGGCGTAAGAGTTTTTCATTTCGGAATGTCAACAGTTTGTGCATTGGTTGTGTGTTTGATTGTTGGATATGATTTGCGTGTTATGGGCAATCTTATTTGAATTATAAAAATTTTAATGAACCGCAGAGGCGCTGAGGGCGCTGAGGGAAGAAAGAGCGGATTTTAAAAATCAAAACTGGTTCCTATCACAGTATAAGTATTTGCCTTAAAAGTTTGGCAATTCTCTAATTATATGCATCAGAAATTTTAGATGATGATGTCAAAGTTGAAACCCAGTTTATCAAAGTAACTGGGTTTCTAGAATTTACAGAATTTTTAGAGCCAGGAAACTTCAAACCACTCTATGTTACTCTATTAACAATAAATTCTGCTCGTGCATTTTGATTTTTCCATCTCTCTCAACTGCTTCAAGAAATTTACTAAAGCGAGAAAATTTTCCTCCATCCGGGTTACAAATGCAAGCAACTCCTTTATATTTTGGAAATAGCTGACGCATTACGTTGTCAATTTTACCTAGGGTTGCTTGCTTACCTTGATTTAATGCAGTTTTTATAGCTGCTATTAAATAGCCTATAGCTTCATTGTAAGTAATGATAGATTCAATAGCATTGTTTTGACGTTGGTTTTGTTCCTCAGATAACTGCAGTAACTCATCTACATAGTGAACTTCATGAGCAACCTCTTTGAGTATCCGTTTGACATTACCTCGTTGAGCTAGGACTATGACCTCTACACCTAATTTTTTTAACATGACAACTAGATGAGCAAAGTCCCCATCACCAGATATAAGAATAACTATGTCCGGAGGCTGGCTACTACTCATATCTTCCAGTACGTCAAATACGAGTTGATTATCTGCACTATTTTTTAAAGCGCAAGGTACATCAACAAATTTAATACCAAAAATTGGTGACTCATCTTTTACCACTACTTGCGCTTCACGTAGGGAATTATAGTAAACTTTTATGCCGATTATCAGCCCTTTAAGATTGGCATAAATTCGCAAAAGTTTCACTCGCTCTTGAGTTAAATACACGTTCTGAGAATCCCAATAAATCGAAATGCGCTGCGGCTGTATTTTTTTTGTTTTGAGCATATTACTTGCTTCCTAAAATTTGCAATATGCAGCAAAAAAGCATCTAGAGCATTGGTACATTAATCTCAAAAACCCAGTTTCTTTCGTTAAGTTAACGAGATATTAATCCTTTTAGCAGAAAAAGACTGGGTTTTTTGCCCCCATGTTAAATACTGTACCAAGGCTCTATTGTGAGAAATTTCACTGATGAAAATTTCCCAAAACAATCACTTACAAACTCATTTGGTTCGGGTCTCAGATGTATCCTCTCAACTATCCTGCCTAGTGCCGGATTATCCAGCTGGCTGAACATTCAGCCAAATAGCCAACGTAGTTTTATCTTGTGGATATACTAGTCAGCAATAGTTAAAAGTTAAACTGAATATCCAGCCAACGGGATAACCTGACATCAGGCAGGATAGTTGGGAGGATACACCTGAGACCAAACAAAACCAACATTTCACGTGTTAGTGATGAGGCTTTTTTGGCTGCGTATTTTTACATTATTACCAAGTTATATTTTTTGTCAATGGGGTCATTCAACTTATTTTTCACGATTTAATTTCATAAAAAGTCTGATGAGGGTAGATAGAACTATAGAAACCTTACAAAGGCGGGTAGCCCTTTTAACAGTGACCAGTGACCAGTAACCAGTGACCAGTGACCAGTAACCAGTGACCAGTGACCAGTAACCAGTGACCAGTTAATCTCCAGATTGAATGGAAATGATAACCACCATATCTTCTGAAAATCAGTTAAACTCAAGCTGTTCAAGTGCTTGTCTCTTGGAATTATACGTAGAACAAGCATGGCAGTTGCGGGGAAAACTTGCTGTGGATGAACAACTGCAAAATCTCATTCATGAGGTTTGCCGTCATGCAGATTTAACTGCGGAGCGGCAAAAAGCTCTCAATCGGCTGCTCGTACAACTACAGCAACTACCTGGTATTTATAAGTCTACTCACCAAGACTATCCTCAAGCTTTAAATGATACTTGGCAGTGGGTTTGTCGCAGTATCTGTGATTTTCAGCCACGTCATTCCTTAGTGCAACAAAGCTTGGTAAGTTGGATCAATGGCTACCTTAAGTGGAGAATCGTGGATTTGTATGCTAAGGACAATCAAAATGTTACCAGTTTAGACAAACCAATACGGAATGATGATGGAGACCAAATCACTCTGTTGGATTTCCTACCCGATTCCCAATTTACAAGCCTTTCTTTAGACTTATTAGATATTAAAATTCTTCAAGTGCAAGAAGGAGAACGCCAGCGTCTCGGTCAACAAATAAAGGGACACATTATACAAGATACTCAAGGAACACTCAGTGTGTGTCATCCGCGAAAACACCCAGAATGTCATTGTCAGTTATTAGCAAAACGTTTGCTTTTGCAGGAACCTCCTGAAAAAATTTCTGACATTGCCAGAGAGTTTGAAATGAACAACCAAACCCTTTATTCACATTGGAAGCAAAAATGCCTTCCTTTATTAGTAGATATTGGACGAAATTGTGGGTATAAACCATGACTAGCACACAATCACAACCTATAAGTGTTCCTTTGGGTAAAGATGCTCATCGTTGGGCTGAGATGTTTGCCTCAGAACAAGCTACACCCCAAAAGGGTAAACAAGTCTATCTCAATACTTTAGCTGTTTGTGCTGTTCACAGTTATTTAAAATGGCTGATGGTTGAAACCAATCTCACAAGCAGTGACAGTTGGGAACCGGGTTTGCGGGCAATTTTTAATGTCGCGGATTTGGTTATTCCCAATGTAGGAAAATTGGAGTGCCGTCCGGTGCTACCTGGTGAGCTTGCTTTTGAGTTACCAATGGAAGTTTCTCAAAATAGAATTGGTTATGTGGCAGTTCAATTTCACAGTCAGTTGAATTCCGTACAATTACTGGGATTTGCTCGTGCCATAAATGCTGATGAATACCTTGAAATAGTCCAATTGGCGCAACTACAGCCTTTAGATATTCTCATTGAGACTATTAACTCTATCCAGAGCAACCAATCAGAACAATTTTTTGTCAACTTGCGTCAGTGGCTTGAGGGAATTTTTAACCAAGACTGGCAGCCTGTTGAATTGGCACTGGCAGGTAACTTTAGGCACATAACTCATGTAACCAATTCTGTGAGTCGGGTAAAAGAAATTGATTTGGTCGATCGCCTGTTACTACTTGTTGTGGAAGTTACACTTACGGTAACTGAGTCAGTTAATATTCGTTTGCGTCTTTATCCAGGTAACAATGGAATTTATTTGCCGGAAAATTTACAGTTGGTTTTGTTTGATGAAGCAGGAAGTGCTTGTATGGAAGCACAATCTAAAAAAACTGACAGTTGGATGGAATTGGAGTTTAGTTGCCAACAAAGCGAAATGTTTAGTGTCAAAGTGGTGTTAGAAGGGACAAGTCTGACTGAAAAGTTTATTGTCTGAGCATCAAATAACAGGATACTCTGTATGGGCATTGTCAAGATTAAAATTAGGCGAACATCAGAAGAGGGCTTTCTAGTTATTCTGACAGCAACAAATCGAGAGTATGAAACTGAGGGTTTTCTTTTAACACTTCCACCAGAATTAGAAACTTCTTTTACTCAATGGCAATCCGCTTATCGTCAAATTGAAGATGTACGATCTTGCATTGCTCCCGCACCAGGTTTGCGTTTAACACCAATAAGTGTCACGGTTCATTCCAACTTGGAACACACCCAAGCGCTGAAAACTAACCTGAATGAGTGGTTGAATTCGGGGGATAGTAAATGGCAACCGATTCGGGATGGATTGATTGCGATCGCCCAACAACTGCATTCCTCAGGTGAAGAAATTCGAGTAATTCTGGATGCCAAAGATATTAACTTGCGGCGTCTCCCTTGGCAAGAGTGGAGTTTATTTGAACAACACTATCCTCAAGCGGAAATTGCCTTAAGTGCGCCCAAAACAACAGACCACAAGAGCGTTGCACGTCCCAACAGTTCAAAAGTCAGAATTTTAGTAGCAGTGGGAAGAAGTGACGGGATTAATACCACCGATGACATAGAAGTTGTTCGGCGCTTGGAGGAACTTGGGGCGGAAGTTGTCTGTTTGATGCAACCGAATCTCAAAAATTTGTGTGAAGCCCTTTGGGACGAACAGGGCTATCACATCTTCATTTTTACCGGGCATAGTGGGAGTCGAAAAGATGGGCAAATTGGGTGGATAGAAGTTAATGATAGCGAAAGTTTAAGTATTGAGGAATTTAAGGAAGCATTAAAAGAAGCGATCGCTAAAGGATTGCAATTGGCAATTTTCAACTCTTGCGATGGTTTGGGCTTAGCCAACCAACTGGCTGAGTTACATTTGCCTCAAAGCGTCGTGATGCGGGAACCCGTACCAGATCCTGTGGCTGTGGAGTTTTTGAAACACTTTTTTCAAGAGTTTACTCGCAATAAATCTTTATTTGCTTCGGTATTGAAAGCCCGCAAACGTTTGGAACATTTTAAATCCCGTTATCCCGGTGCTGTTTGGTTGCCCACAATTTGTATTGCGTCTAATGTAGAACCTCTGACTTGGCTTTCTTTGAGTGGGAATTATCCTAAAGCTACAGTTTCAAAGCTGTCAACTGCGAAATTTGATCGCTCGCATCTCCCAATTCTCAAAAGTCAAAAAGCAGCTTTGTTGGCTGGGATGATGGGATTGTGTCTTGGTTGTGCGATCGCGATCCCTGCTACTATTGTTCTCAACCAGCGATCGGAATCAGCACAACAGCCCAAACAATCTAGCATCAAATCCATCACCGTTCTGTCTGGAACTTGGCTGTATGGTGGAAGTACAACTTGGGCACCCATTCGTGGTTTGGTAGATCAGAAAATTAAACAGGAATTGCCTGAATTTAACTTGACTTACACTCAACATCCTACTTTACCACCCGGTTCGGGAACTGGTATCAAGATGTTATTAGATGGTCAGATTTCTTTCGCTCAGTCTTCCAGACCAATTCTAGATAAAGAATACGAACTGGCGGCTGCGAGGGGTGTGAAACTCAAACAGGTTCCTGTGGCAATTGATGCGATCGCGATCGCAGTTCACCCCATTTTAAAGATTGAAGGTTTAACTGTAGAACAATTAAAAGGGATTTATACAGGTAGGATAACCAACTGGAGCCAGATAGGTGGCCCTAATGTAAAAATCACGCCATTATCTCGCCCATTAAATAGTGGAACAAGTGAATTTTTCAAAGAAAATATTTTAGAAAACCAAGTTTTTGGTTCAAATATTGTCTTTATTCCTACCACCACTCAAGCACTCAATAAAGTTGGCAATTTTCCAGAAGAAGGGGCTATTTATTATGCTTCAGCTTCTGAAATTATCAAGCAGTGTACTGTGAAAACTTTACCGGTCAGTCGTCATAAAGGAAGTGCTTTAATTTCTCCAGAAATAGAAAGTTCTGAGCCGGGAGGTAAGTGTCAGAGACAATACAATAAGCTCAACCTTGAGGTTTTGCAAAATGGAGAATATCCATTGACTCGCCGTCTATTCGTCATTATTAAACAAAACGGTCAAGTGGATGAACAAGCGGGAGAAGCTTACGCTAGTTTATTGTTAACAAGAGAAGGGCAAAAGTTAACCGAGAAAGCTGAGTTTATTCCCATGCGATAATCTATAATATAAGTTTATTTTTCTTTAAATGACAGCAACAATTGCTATACCCATCAGCCAGATAGAGTTAGCACTTGGTAGCGCTATTAAGATTGATGGAGTGACTTGGGAAAACTATATTACACTCCTGAGGGAACTTGGAGACAATCGCCCACCAGTCGGGCATTTCCTTTAATTCGTGCAGAACAGTTGAATCAGTGGCTGCAGTTAAGAAGAACTGGGACGGATTTAACTGTTGTCAGGGCTATTAGGCAGTTTTGCCGGGAACAAAGGGCTTGATTAGGACTCTTCTTCACCGGAAGTGGAAAAGAAAGGGCGGTTCGCGAAAATTATGACTCTACTAAAAGATTTGCTATAACCGTTAAGAAGTGTTAAGTTTAGCAGCCAGCAGCCTGTGCTGAAAATTTGAGCAGTCATATTATGACCCAAAACTACCAAGTTCGAGAACAAGAAACCATTTTGCAAGATCTAAATGGCTACAACCCAAGTGTGTTTCCAGCTTTCCACCAAACTGTTCACAGTCATTTTCCTGGAACTTTGCCATTAGAAAGCTATATGAGCAAGACCTATGAGTGCTTGAGTGACCATGGCTTGACTGATGAAAACACAATGGGAATGGTGGCTATATGTCGTGATGAGATTACAGATCCACTCTTTGATGCAGTCATTAGATACTGGGGTAAGACATTCAACTGTTGCAGCTTAGCAGGGTTTGTCACAATGGGCAAAACGGGTTTGGCAGCAGCATGTGACCATACTCCCATCTTTGAAGGTTTGCGTCGTTTTACTTTTTATGCCATGCCTCATATTGCTATTTCTCGGTATGGCGAGATTGGGAAAGTATATCGCAAAGGTCTCGACAAACCCTCTCATGCTTGCGGTGCATTGGAAGCTATTGTCAAAGAACTTGAATTAGGATGTCTCAATCTAGAAACTGATATGCAAGATATTGAGCAAAGTATTGTTCGGCAGAAAATCCTTTCTACCCTCAAATATGGAGATAAACCCGATCTAGTTGGGATTACAAAGTTAGCTTGCCAAATTATTTCTCAAGATATAGAAAAGCTTTTGAAGACTTTAAACTCTTCTGTATTCAATTATGCTGTCATGACAGGTATTCAAATCCACGGACCTTTAGAGACACAATGGGTCTACCCTCAAAATTTTTATGTTGTTGGGTCTGAGGGAAAAAAAGAGATTGATTTATTATAGGACGCTTTCGTTGTAATTTTTTCTCTATTGGCAGCTACAAGCTATGCAATTGTTAGTAGTAGGTTAGCGGATTGCAATAATCAGTGTTCTGAACTCCCGTTATTCAAACCTTAAAACCTTAATAAGGGATCTCTGCTCGATACTATTATACATATTGAGCAGAGAGCCGTGTAATATCAAGTCCGCTTAATCAGTTATTAAAAAACTTGCGTCTTTCTTTGCGCCTTTGCGTCTTTGCGTGAGTTTTAAATCATAATTATTTAACCGGACATGATATAACAAACGACAAGATTTTCAGAGGGTTATATTGCAACAAGCCAGATAGTAAGCTCAGTATTTACTGGGCAATGTCGGTTCCTGAAGTAGGCTTTATCAACAAGAAACAATCAAAATCAAACAACTGCGTGAAAGGAAGTATGTTGATTCACCCACTAGTCGGGCATTTCCTTTAATTAGTGCAGAACAGTTGAATCAGTAGCTACAGTTAAGAAGAACTGGGACGAATTTAACTGTTGTCAGGGCTGTCAGGCAGTTTTGCCGTGAACAAAGGGCTTGATTAGAAGAGTTAAGTTTTGATAAGGTCATTTACCTTATATTTATGGCAAAATATATTTATAAACCGTCTTTAAAGAAATAAATATGACATTGCAACCTGCTGTATTCAATATTTCTAGGTTATTAACTCTTCAGATAGAACGTGACTTGTACGTATTGAGAGACAAACTTGAGGCTATTGTTAACCTTCAAAACTTTGAGCATATAAGTCTGGAAAATTTAAACAATCTTAAAAAATTCCTTAAGGAAACTGTTGAAATTCATAATATTCTAAAAAAAAGACACGCATTAATCCAAGTTAGTCAAATATTATTGCAATTAAAAGATATTAATAACCCGCCAACAAGAAAAATTTGGCTACATATAGATAATATTGAGTTTTTGAAAAGGCAAGCCGTAGTTTACGCCAGCCTTTTAGAAGGAGTAAATTTTCTAGCGGCTGCTGAAAATGAGAATGATTTAGCTGTCAAATTAAAAGAATATGTTAATGGATTTGAACTGATTGCCACAACGGTAGAGGATAGTTGGCAATTTTTATCTGGTGAAGTTTGTAAGCAAATTGAAATAGCTGCTAATACAATATTACAAATTGAATTGGAAATTAGACACAAAAAACAAAAAACTTATCTAGATTTTGAAGATACCGCTAAAAACTTACGTCGTTCTGTAACTTCTACACTTTGGATGTTAAATAGACTGGTAGAAACTCATAAAATAGAAGAAGTTCACACTTTGCAAAATTCTTTTAAACCCTTTTTAAAACATAAGGGGGAAACTCCAGAGGAACAACTCTTGAAAAATCAAGATGCAATGAAATTATTGAAAAGTTGGATTGAAGAAGAGGTGTCAGAAGCAGAAGCGAAAGAACGAGAAAGATATTTTGAAACTTTTCAAGAAATCATGGATAATGAACGACCATCTGGTTATAAACTTTCAAGCACCTGTTGTCTTAGCCGATCGCCATCTCTTGCAGTGGGTGAACGAACCCATAAGTATGATGTCCGCCAAATCAGCCATAATATAAATCAGAATGCATTTGAGTGAGATCGCAATGCCAAGACGAGTAACAATTGAGCCACATCTAAGCCTAGAAGAACTAGAAAGAAGTTACTGGCAAACCAAGGAACTTATAAAGCGGACACACTACCAGACAATTTGGTTGTTAGCTAAAGGTACACGAACTGAAGAAGTGGCAGAAGTTACAGGGTATAGCCGAAGTTGGATTTACGAGTTGGTTTGGGGCTACAACCGGATTGGAGCAGAAACCTTAGGGGATCAACGCAGTTCAAACCAAGGAAGCAGCGAACCGCTTTTGGATGATGTACAGCAGGCATGACTTTGGCAAGCACTTGCATTGCATGAGCTAGCTGCTTAATTATGGGTAATTTGCCGGAAATTATATTACGCTATTGCTGCTGGGCATCGTTCATAAAGGAATAATACGGGCATTTTAATTTTTTAAAATTTTTCGCAATAATACTTGTTAGCAAGGAAGGGATAGTAATTATGAGTACAGCAAACATTCAATCATCTCCTGTTCAAAGAGAACTTTCAATAAGAAGCGAAAGTATACAACGAATTTATAATTTTTATGTAAATAATCTCTTTTATGCTAATAGAAGATATCAAAGAAAATTGGTTTGGACTATCGAAGAAAAAAGAGCATTTATAGATTCAATTTTACAAGGATTTCCAGTTCCTATTATCTTATTAGCAGAAACAGAAAAAGACAAAAAATCTGTATTTGAAATTATAGACGGAATGCAAAGATTAAATGCTATTACTGCTTTTATTGAAGGAGAATTTGATATTAAAGGTAAATATTTTGATTTGCAAACAATGGTGGAATCAAAATCCAAATTAGACCAAGAAACATTAGTGCAAAAAGAACCTATTCTTGAAAGAAAATATTGTGAAATAATAGGCAGTTATATTCTTCCACTCTCTGTTTATTACTTCGATGATAATGATAAAGTTGACGAGATCTTCAGAAGAATCAACTCTAACGGTAAACATTTATCAAAACAGGAATTACGTTCAGCAGGAGCAACTTCTAAATTTGCTAATTTAGTTAGAGTAATTTCAAGCGAAATAAGATCAGACGCATCAGCTTCAGACATTATTCTTCTTAATGAGATGAAAAAAATTAGTATTACTAATAAACAACTTGAATATGGTATCAAAATTGATGATATATTTTGGGTAAAAAATAAAATTTTAACAAAACAAATGCTGAGGCAATCAGAAGATGAACAAATTGTTGCTAACATTATTGCATATATTACACTATACCCTGAAATTCCCAAAAGTAGTGCTTCCGTTTTAGATGAATATTATGGTTTTAAAAATTGTGAAAATCATGAAAAGATAGAAACTTTATTAGTATTAAAGCAAACCGAGTTTATTAAAAAACAGTTTATGATTATTTATAATCATATTCGTGAAATATTAAAAGAATCTAACAAATCTTTTTGCGATTTGATAAGTTTAAATAATCTCAATTATATGCCACGCCCTTTTCAAATAATATTTTTAAGTTTTTACGATTTAGTATTTCAGGAGCAAATGGAAATAGCTAATTATGATGGATTAGTAAAATCTTTAAAAAATATTAATCATGATATAACTACTACTAGCGGTCCGACATGGAGCTATCAAAATAAAAGGCGTAATATAGACAAAGTTAAAGGAATCATTAGAAAGTTTTTTAAAAAAAGGGATAATAACGATCCTGCTAAAGATTCATGGTTAACAGAATTTGAAACTCTACTAACTCAATCGAAAACAGAACAAACTTTATATGACTTTAAACAAGGTTTTACACAACTAAATCAAAGAGGAGAATTTGATCAAGGAAATTTTAGCAAAATAATTCAAACTTTAACTGCAATGGCAAATCATTCTCCTAATGCAATTGGTTATGTTTGTGTTGGAGTAGTAGATAATGATCAGACAGCACAAAGGATAAAAGAATTATATAATATTGATCCCGTGGATTATAAAAATTTCAAGATAACAGGAATAGAACATGAAGCAAACAGATTACAGGGAAATCTTGATAGTTTTTATCGCTGGATAATTCAACAAATTAAATTAGAACCTATTCCTCAAATAGCTAAAGATACCATAGGTAGAGAAATTAAAATAATTAATTATTATGATAAATGTGTAGTTATCTTTTGTTTAAAAGCTGGAGATCCCATACCATACGATAGAAAATTTTATCAGCGTATAGGTTCAAATATTGATGAAATTAAACTTGAAGAATATGCAGAGCTTTTTAAACGTTTCTCTAAAAATACCTAGAGACTATATAGCAATCCTACTTGAATCTTGAAATAAAGAAACCCGGTATCTCCCAGATACCGGGTTTCTAAGGCTCAGTAATTGTTCAAAAATCAAATAGGAGTCCTATATAACCCAATACGGTTCAGATAAAACCGGAACCCTTATCAGGAAAACAATGTAGAGACGGCAAACTGGTACTAAATCTTCGCAAGGATTGCTTGAGCCGCAGCTTCATCGGTTTGGACATCTCATCAAGCAACCTGAACCGAGGTAGTTTGAGTATTGGCACATCGGGGGTCATTTTTGCACCGTGCGTAGGCGTAGCCCGTCGTAGACATCGCCCAATTCCCGATCCAGAAGGTCGGGTGCATTTGTTCTGTCATGTGGATGGGGGTTATCATCTGCTGGGAGTGACACTGGCGGGTGGTGGTTCTCTGCGTTGGTATCGGGATACATTTGCACCGCATATATCCTATACCGAGCTGATGGAAATAGCAGAGCGATCGCTTCCAGGTGCGCGTGGTGTACTATTTTTGCCCCACCTATCAGGAGAGCGCAGTCCCCACCTCGATCCAAATACTCGGGGTGCTTTCGTGAATCTGTCATTAGCTCATACGCAAGCAGATATCATTCGTGCTGTTCTAGAGGGAGTTGCATTCAGTCTGCGGGAAGCTTTGGAACTCATCAGCGCGATCGCCCCCGTTCATCAACTCTTAGCAACGGGTGGAGGAGCACGCTCTAACATCTGGTTACGAATTTTATCCGATGTTTTGCAAACAGAACTCATTGCTCCCAAAGCCGAAGAAGGAGCAGCTCACGGAGCCGCTATTTTGGCAATGGTGGGCGTAAGTGTTTACCCTGTCTTAGAAACTGCACTCAAGATACTACCACAGGATAGTCATGTGGTACAGCCCCAGGCAAATCTTTTGTATGAAGCAGGGTTTAAGCGATACGAGCGACTTTACGATGCTTTGCAAGCTGTTCGTTGAGCGGGGTTGAATTTCACTCTGACTAGAGTGAATGTATCTGTTGAATTGGAAGAGAGACGGCAAATTCTGTGCCTTGATTTGGTTGCGATTTGACAAGAATTTTGCCACGATGCTTTTCTATTATTTGATAACAAATTGACAGCCCTAAACCAGTTCCAGAACCCACTGGTTTTGTGGTAAAAAAAGGATCGAAAATTTTGTTTTGAATTTCCAAAGGTATACCTACTCCATTATCTCGAATTTCTACCTGAATTGAATCGGAAGCAATAATTTTTGTTTGAATCACTATTTCTTTTTGTAATTGTTCGCTAGCACTAATTAGAGCATCTATAGCATTACTTATAAGATTCATAAACACTTGGTTAATCTGTGCTGGATAGCACTCTACCAATGGTAAATTGCCGTATTTTTTGATAATTTCAATTTTATCTTTGATCCGATTATTGAGAATCAATAATGTATTGTCAATTCCTTCATGCAAATCAACGTACTTGACCTCTGCTTCGTCGAGACGGGAAAAATTTCGTAAAGATAACACAAGTTGGCGGATGCGTTCAGCACCCATTTTCATAGAACCTAAGATTTTGGGCAAATCGGAAATGATAAATTCTAGCTCGATTTCCTCAATTCGTTCCTCAATTTCAGTCTCAAATTGAGGATACTTCTGCTGGTAAATATATATGAGTTCTAACAAATCCTGAACATAATTTTTAGTATGTTCGATGTTACCATAGATAAAGTTAATCGGGTTATTTATTTCATGGGCAATACCAGCAACCATCTGTCCCAGACTCGACATTTTTTCAGTTTGGATCAACTGGCTTTGAGCAAGATTCAATTCTTCAGTATATTCCGCAACTCGTTGGATCAGTTGATTGAGAGATATGGTTAATTGACCAACTTCATCCTCTGTTGTTACGGGCGCAAAGAGGGTAAAATTTGACTCTTTTGTAACTTGTTGAGCAATTTTGGTAGTTGCTTCGATAGGTGAAGCAATCATCCAGCTAGTGTACATAGCTAAGATAGTTGCAAGCCCTGCTGCTAACATGAGACTAATCACTAAAATAAGTGTCCCTATTACTTTAGCTCGATCTAAGGCTTGAACAGTTTTTTTAGCTTCTTTGTCTTGAATTTCGCTAATAAGCAAAGACATTTCTTGTGAAACTTTATTAACTGCTAAATCAAGTTTTTTGCTTTTCTTAGTCACACTGAGTAAAGATACGGAATCAATCGTGTTTGCTCTCCAAGTAGATGCAGATTGTTTTTCTATTACTTCTAGCCTTTGAGCATACTCTTTAATAGAATCAATATAAGTTTGGATTGACATTTTAACTGTCTGAATTTTTTCTTTTTTATTGATAAAAAATTGTTCTGACTCTAAAATATCTAAGTAATTCTTAGTTTGATAAAGCAATTGATTGACCGCAGCAATATATTCTAAAAACCGAGAGTATTCTAACTCTAACCTAACTGGCTCAGTTAAGAAATAAATGAGTTTTGGTGTTTGAGTGTGAGCTTGTAATGTAGATGCCTGTAAATTATTTAGAAGTAATATAATTTCTTGAGACTCAACTAGTTGTTTTTTGGCTTGAGATTGATAATAATTTTCTATAATTTTCCCACCAGTAGCGCCCAGTATAGCAATTCCAATAGCAAGAGCATACCCATAGGTAATTTTTTGTCGAATACCTAATTGACTAAAGAAATGTTTTAACTTGAATTGATACCTAAATATGGGTAGCGAAGTAAATTCTTGCCTGATAGACATAAAATATTATGAATAAGTAAAACAACTCTAATAAAAGATAAACTATTTTCTAGCTCGATCGTCCCTTGCGATCGCAAATCCATATTTCACAAACACAGCACTGGCTTGGTTACTTTCCAGAAATTGGATAAACTCTTTAGCTTCGGGAATATGCGGGCTAGCTTTAAGTATAGCTACACTATACATACTAGGAGAATGAGAGTTTTCAGGTGCGATCGCCACAATCTTAATTTGACTTGCGTTGATGGCGTCTGTGGCATAAACAATACCTGCATCTGCTTGTCCCGTTTCCACAAAACGAGCTGCACCAAAGCCAACTTTAGAAAAAAGTAATTTTGGTTTTACTAGGTCTAAAATCTTTAAAGATGTTAAAATTGTTTCAGCGTGTTGACCAGAACTTGTAGTCTTAAAGTTACCTACAGCAATCGTCTTGACTTGTTTACCAGACAAATCATTGAATGTAGATACACCAGTAGAATTCTTTGGCACAATCAAGACTAATTTGTTATTAAGTAAATGTTTACGAGTCTTTTCAAACAGAAACCCTTTTGACTGCAAATCATCCAAAAATTCCGAGCCTCCTGTAAAGAAAATATCTATGGTTTCTCCCTGCTTAATTGAGTCTTTAAGGAAACCACCACTGCTAAACTTGTAAGTAATAGATACGTTTGGCTGTTGCTGAGTATAAATTTTTTTAATTTCCGTCATAGCAGGTTGTAAACTTTGACCTGCTGAGACGTTTAAACTAATTGTTTTTGCCTCTTGTTTTCTACAACTGACTAAAACTAGAGATAAGATAGCTAAGGGAAGGTAAAAACTGCATTTCATAGTTATCAAGTCTGGAACTTTGACTGAGAAATAATTATTAATAAGATTTAAGTCCTGGTTAATTTGATCTCTTAGAATTAACAACAAATCGATACTTAAGAAACACAGCTTCAGCGCGATCGGTTTGAAGAAATTGGATAAAATTCCTAGCTTCAGGGGTATTTGGGCTAGTTTTAAGTATGGCTATGGGATAAACAATCGGAGAATGAAGCTCGTGTGGTGAAAGCGTTACCATCTTTACTCCTTCCGATAAAATAGCATCTGTTGCATAGACCAGACCTGCATTTGCCTTACCATTTTCTACAAAACTCAGTATTTCATTATTTTTAGACATGAACACAAATTTTTGTTTGACTTGGTCTAAAATTCCAAGATTCATGAAAATTTCTAAAGCATATTTACCTGATGCTTCTTTTGTGCGATCGCCTAAAGCAATTTTCTGAATTTGCCTGCGAGTCAAGTCTTTGAAATCAGAAATATTTTTAGTATCCTTGGATACAATCAATACTATTTGATTTTTCAATAAATTCTGACGAGTACCTGCAAGAAGAAAATTTTTAGACTGTAAATTATCTAAGCTTTTAGAGTTGCTAGTGATGAGAATATCCACTCTAGCACCCTGCTCAATTAACTTTTCTAAAGTTCCAGAATTGGCCAGTTTATATTTAATAGTAATATTGGGATTGTCTTGGTTATAAATTTTTTGAATATCTGCCAAAGCGCTTTTTAAGCTAGCACTAGCATATACCGTTAAAGTTATAAATTTTGATTCCTTTTTAGCTGGGGTACAGCTAAGAAAAAATACAGACAAAATAGCCCAGTAGATTAGGGTTAAAAAAAAGGGGGATTTTCTCATGAGGATAGGTTTGGGCTAGTTTTAGCAAACACCCAAATTAATAATTGCCTAGTTTTAATGCTCGGCGCGATACAGAAATTCATCTATATATAAGCTAATAACTTTTTCGGTATAACAACAATAGGAAGATTACTGAAATTGGGGAGTTTTACCCAATCAACTCTACGATTGCTGAATCGGAATCTCGATCGCAAACTCTGTTCCCTCTCCTAAAGCAGAAATACAGCTTAATTGACCTCCGTGTTTCTCAACTACAATTTGGTAGCATATTGACAATCCTAAACCAGTGCCTTTACCTACGGGTTTGGTGGTGAAGAAGGGGTCAAATATCTTGGATAGCACTTTTTGAGATATCCCAAAGCCATTATCCCAAATACGAACCAAGACGCGGTTGTCTTGTACGACTTCAGTGGTAATTTGAATTTGAGGAGTAGAAAATTCTTCCCTCAAACCCTGATCGAGGGCGTCAATAGCGTTATTTAATATGCTCAAAAACACTTGGTTCATTTGTCCTGGGTAGCACTCAATTTTTGGCAACTGGCCATACATTTTTATCACTTTAATTGCGCTTTGATGAAGGGTATTATGCTTTAGTCTATGCTGTAGAAGTAGCAAGGTGCTATCCAACCCAGTATGAATATCTACGGTTTTTAATTCTGCTTCATCCAAGCGCGAAAAATTTCGTAAACTTAAAACAATATCGCCGATCCGCTGCGTTCCTACATCCATAGAATCAAGTAATTTTGGAAAGTCCTCCAGAATGAAATTCAGATCTGCCTCTTCTAAATATTTCTGAATTTCGCTTGCAGGCTGAGAATAATGTTTTTGGTAAAAACTTAAAGTTGTTATTAGTGTTTTTAAGTATTGATTAGCATAAAAAAGGTTTCCATGAATAAAGCTTATTGGGTTATTGATTTCATGAGCAATTCCAGCTATCATCTGTCCCAAGCTAGACATTTTTTCACTATGTACTAATTTAGCTTGAGCTTGTTGGAGGTTTCGCAGAGCTTGCGTCAATTCTTCTGTCCGTTTTTCTACACGATTTTCTAACTCTGAATTAGCATTTTCTAGTTCTTGATTCGTCTTTTCTAAGTTCGTAAAAGCAGAACTTAATTGAACCGCCATTTGATTAAATGAGTTGGCTAAAACACAAATTTCATGAACTCTTGAATTTTCTACTTGTTGCTCTAAACAACCATTAGAAATAGCAGTTGCTGCTTCAGTTAAACGTAGAATTGGTGTCGTAATCCAATGCGAAGTGTATATTCCTAACATAACAGCCAGTATTAATGCTCCCAGACACAATAGTATTGTGGTACGGGTATTGGCGTGAATTTGCTCTATAAAGTCAGCTTCAGGAACGACCACCACCACTAACCAGTCCAGACCCAAATTATCCCGCCAAGGAGTGACCAACACAAATTGGCGCTTCTGATTGAGCATAAGGTTAAGCTGCTGTGAGTTTTTGATTTTGCCGATCCCGCCAAAATACTGTGTTAAATATTTTGCAGTTGCTTGAATGAGATAATCGTGACTATTTATTCCCTTAAGTCTTTGTGGCTTTCCATTGACTATTGTGAAAGGTTGCTCAGTACCAGAGCTAGCAACCAATAGTCCGTTGCGCTCCAAGATAAAGGTTTTTCCTGTGGGGCTGACTTTAAGAAGGCGTAAAAAATTACTAATCTGTGATAAGCGCTGCTCAACCGCGATCGCACCTATGAGATTTTTGTTTTTATCAAAAACAGGATGAGTTGCAGAAATTGACAGGGGATATGGTTTTGTTTCCCATTGATAAATATCACTCCATAAGGGTTTGTGAAGTTGGGTTGTCTGTGCATACCAAGCTTCTTTTTGAAAAGCGTAATTCTTAACGTATTCAATGAGTTTAGTCCGATTTCCCTTCTCATCTGTTCCGTAGGTGTAAATTCCACTATTGCCATGTCGTTTTTGCGAAACCTCATCAATATTGATGCGGTTGTCATAAGCAGAACGTCCAGCAGATGCAAATTCACCTGCGATCGAACCGAAGAGAATATAACCAACATTATATAACTGTATTTGCTTCGCGAAAAAGTGTTGCAGCTTTTCTAGGTCTTGTGGAGCGAGTATCCCCAAGTCGAAAGCATCTGCATAGGTGTGGCTCAGTATCCGGGGCGTTGTCATGTAGCTGTCAAGGTGCTGATGGATACGCCCACTGACCTCGCTGCACAACCGCGTTGCTAAATTATTAACCGCTTTCTGTCCATTATACAAAGATAAATACCCAGTCAACCCCACAGCGGCGAAGATTTGCACGACAAAGGGGACAACAAGGAGCAAGCGCAGTGAAACTTTTTTGACAACCCAAGACATTTAATTTTTGTCCAAAACGCAAGCACCCCTCTGAACGCATACGCTCTTTTGCTTCTCTCTGGGGAGTTTGACAGGTTTATAGTTCCCAGATTGAAGTTAGAAATCTAGCTCATTTCATAAATTCTAACAACAAGCCTGATTAAGTAGTAGCTCATCTATAAAAGCAAGGATAAAACTCAAACACCCTATCTACCAAGCTTACCAATAAACAAACCATTCTCAACTAAAAACCGTTATCTGAAGTCAAGTTCAGGGAACTATACGAATGTGCCTTCGCAATTTATCATAACTAGTTACAAACTCAGGCTATGAAAAAAAAATTTTACATTAGTGTCACCTTAGGTACTTTCCTACTGGCTGGTTGCACGTCTGAAGTGAGTTCCGCCCCTAGAGAGGGTTTTGAAGTCAAGTTTTTAGTCGGTAGTGCTTTACAACAATTCTGCACCCAAGCAGCAGAACAGTTCAATCAAACAAAACCCAAGCTTGGTGATGGTAAAGCGTTCTACTTAAGTTGTCAGGCGATGGGAAGTGGCGATATAGTCACAAACCTAGTTAATAAAGCCAAGCAACTTCAATCTGGAAGCTTGCAAGCTGATTCACCAGACTTTCCTACTTTAGTTTCTTTAGATGGAGAAATTTACCACTCTCAGTTAGTTTACCAGTTCAATCAAGTCTTCCCCGGAAAAAACTATATTCCTCAAATTACTGATGCACCCTTACTGGCAAATAGCCCAATGGTGTTTA
Source organism: Scytonema hofmannii PCC 7110 (assembly GCF_000346485.2). Taxonomy (NCBI): domain Bacteria; kingdom Bacillati; phylum Cyanobacteriota; class Cyanophyceae; order Nostocales; family Scytonemataceae; genus Scytonema; species Scytonema hofmannii. Next base: position 2,020,219 of record NZ_KQ976354.1, on the reverse strand, counting down.
TGGTTCCTACAGATGTTGCTACTGGATTGCAAAAACAAGAAGATGTATATAAAGCATTAGCCAAGGCAAAAACCCACAAAGAACTTGATGCAAGTAGTCCCACACTACCCATTTACTTTGTTCAATCCGCACCAACTCGCTCGAATTCAGGCTTGCAAACACTTGTGGCGCAATTTGTGTCTGTCTCTGGGAAACGTCCCGAACAACTAACAGCAACAGATGTCCAGAAATTCCAAACCCAAATCCAAAATATCCAAACTAAAATCACTCGCTACGGTGTTTCTACAGATGCTTTAGCCACCGATATGGTCAAAAATGGTTCATTTTGGGCATCTGTCGCTTCTGTTTACGAATCATCTGTGATTAAAGCCAACTCCAATTTACAACCCGGTCAAACCCGCTACAAAGCTATTTATCCAAAAGCAACCTTTACCTCTAATATGCGGGCGATCGTACCTAATGCACCTTGGGTAAGTTCAGATGAAAAAGCAGCTGCGGAAAAAGTTATTGCTTATTTGCAATCCCCAGACGCACAGAAAATTGCCACAGAACTCGGTTTGAGACCAGGTGTTCCTGGAGTGGAGTTGGGAGCAAAATTTAGTCCCGAATATGGCGTCGATCCCAATGCTAAATATGATTCTTTGCGTCCCCCCCAACCTGAAGTGGTGGCTGCAATGCTGAAATCTTGGCAAGAATTTGCCAAAAAACCTTCACAAGTCATTGTTGTGGTCGATTCTTCCGGTTCTATGCAAGGGAATAAATTACCTGCAGTGCAAAGTACTTTGCGTCAATATATTGAAAGCCTCGGACCAAAAGAAAAGATTGCTCTCATTGATTTTGATTCTGCAATTCGCTCTCCCATCGTTGTAGACGGAACTCCTCAAGGTAAAGAACGGGGGATGCAATTTATTGCTAGTTTGCAAGTCGATGGTGGGACTAAATTATATGATTCTGCCCTCTATGCACGTAATTGGTTAGCATCTAATCTCCGCAAAGATGCTATTAATGCTGTTGTTATTTTGACGGATGGTGAAGATTCTGAGTCTTCAATTAACTTAGAGCAATTACAGCAAGAACTTGGCAAAAGTAACTTTAGTAGTGACAAAAGAATTGCCTTTTTTACTGTTGGTTATGGCAATGAAGGAGAATTTAATCCAGACGCATTGAAGAAAATTGCTCAAGTTAATGGTGGTTATTACCGGAAGGGAGACCCTGCAACAATTTCTACTTTGATGTCTGAATTACAGGTGGAGTTTTAGCGATTTTGGATTTTGGATTTTGGATTTTGGATTTTAGATTTTGAATTTTGGATGCGTGGAAATGATTAAATTGGCAAATCCTATTTTTTACCCATTAAGTGTATTGGCTGGTGGTGTTGTCCTTGTTGTTGGTGTTCGTTTTGTGAGATTACCTAATGTTGTTATATTACCTACGGCTGCTTTAGTGGTAACAGTGGGGGCAGCTTTTTTGAAGTCTAGGGAACCAGATGCAGAAAAAATGGCAAAAGAACAATTACAAAAGGAATTACAAATGCTGTATAATGCTGCTAAAAATTTGGCTGATAAATCGAGAGATTTGCGTCAAGAAGCAAAGTATTTGTTAACTGATGATAGTTTTAAAATGGAATTACTGGTGATTGTGGAAGAGGCTTGCGATCGAGCTACGGAACTTCCTACAAAAATTGACCAACTATCCCGGCGCGTCCAAGGTCATAATTCTTTGCTCTCTCCTACAGAATTACAGCAACAATTGCTAGAAGTTCAAAATAAATTAGGTGCAAGTTCTGGGTCTGCACGCGAGCATTTAGAGAAATTAGCCGATAGCTTAAAACGCAATATTCAATTGGCAAAAGCAGGTGAAGATACTCGACAAGCACAAATCGTGAATCTCTACACTTTAATTCAAGAGACTGCAGGTATATTGCAGCATTTACAAAATAAGCTGCGGACTTCCGATTTGAGTAAATTTGAGGAAGTTAATGAGTTACGTTCTTTAAGTGCTGAGCTTAATAGTTACCAGGAGAATGTGGAAATTTTAGTGGGTCAATAGTTAGAGAAGTAAATTTTTTTGTACTTGATATACAACTGAAGTGAGAAACACATTTATGACTATCAAAAAAACTTCATTGCTTCGTCGGAAACAGGCAATAACTTCAATTGCGATCGCTCTAGCAGCACTCGGTTTAGCCTATGCTCCCTTACCAGGACTAGAACAAACAGTTGCGATCGTTAGCGGGACAGAATTACAAGCTCCGTTGCAAGAACTAGCAACTAAGTTTGAACAAAATAATCCTAACATCAAAATAGAGTTAAAATTTCAAGGTTCTCAAGATATTGTTAATAACTACATTGACCAAAAAACTGAACCAAAGCCAACTATTTTGATACCTGCTTCGGCTGAATTTTTAGATGAATTGCGCCAACGCTACACAACACAAAATAACAAAGAGCCATTTATAGAATCACCACAACCAATTGCTAAAACACTTTTAGTTGGTGTTGCTTGGTTAGAACGAGGTAAAGTTCTTTTCCCCAATGGTCGCTTTTCTTGGCAAAGGGTAGAACAAGCTATGCAAGCTTCTAATTGGCAAGCAATTGGCGGTCAAAAAGATTGGGGAAGCTTTGATTTTATGATGACCGATCCCAGCCGTTCTAACAGCGGTCAAGTTACTCTCAGTTTGTGGTCGCTGTCAAAATTTGGTGGCGATAATCCTAATAATGCTAACTTCAGCAATCCTACGGTGAGTTCCCTATTTGGAACAATTAAGCGCTCAGTCTACCAACCACCTCGTTCTACAGATATTCTTTTACAAGAGTTTATTACTCGCGGTCCTAATGATGCGGATGTAGCAACTGTTTATGAAAGTCTTGCCCTATCGCGATGGCAGCAATCTAGTAAGAATCAGGGTAAACCTTATCAAATTTACTACCTCGATCCTACCATTGAAACAATAGCAACTGCGGCAATTCTTCGTCAAGATGTAGATGCAGCAACAGCCAGTGCTGCGAAAAGTTTTATCTCTTATATAAGAGAACCCGAACAACAAAAAGTCTTTGTACAGCATGGTTTCCGTCCAGCAATTAATGGCGTTAATTTGCAAGGAGTTGCTAACAGCCCTTGGAATCAGAATGTTCCTGGCGTAGAAGTGAATCCATCTGTGAAAGCAGTACCAGTTCCCAAAGCACAAGTCCAAGCCGAAATCCAGCGCATTTGGCAAAGAGCGAATTAATGGAATTGCCCAATGAAAACTACACTTGCTACAACCTGCACTTTTCTTAGCTCGCGCACAAGACGCTGAGCTTGATATTTATAAAGTGGTGTTGGCAACACTATAGGTAAATTATTTATCCATTGCCTAGCATGAGTAGAACTACATCCCGCAATCAAGGTGATTTTCTCTGCACCGTTAGCAATAGCATTTTGAGTCAGCGCTTGTTCAATCTGCACTTGCCAAAGGCGAGGTAGCATTTCACCCCATTCAATTCGCTGCAAACCACTACTTGTGGCTAAAACAATCAAGCGATCGCCAGCATAAAGCGTAACATCATCCCAGGGCATTAACGAGTATTTTTGTTGCCGATATTTCTGGTAGAGAATCGGAACAACACCGTAGCCATGGGCTATCTCAGAGAGAAGCAACCCATTGAGGGTATCGCCTTCTTCGATGTTGTATTCTGTTACCATGACTATTCGATCGCTCAAGTGAAAGAAACTGAGAACGTTTTCTCCAAAGGCAGCACAAGCGAAGACTTCCGCAGATAAAACTGCACCACACAGAACTTGAGCATAAGGAAACAGAGGAGCTATATTGTCACAAAATTGGCGATCTTGAGTGCGGATAATCAAGCGACTTGTGGGGTTCATTGCATGAGCCACCAGACCAATTTCCAGATTTTCCATGTTATCGTCCCCAACTAAAACGATGCTTTTGGCATGAGAGAGATTCACCTTAGCGAGTGATTCAGTAGCATTGCCAACAATCAGGGGCATATCAGGTAAAATGTGTTTGTCGAGAGTGGTACTATGAATTCCCACTAACGGCTGGTTGAGTTCTTGCAAAAGAGCAGCCACTCTCTGTCCCAGCCGATTTAAGCCAATGAGCACCACATGGTTGCGTTGTGGCATGGGAGGTTCGGAATTGAAAAACTGGAATCTTGAAGTCACAAGAGCATCAGTTAGCAGTGCATACAAGACTCCTACGAAAGCTTGACCTGTTAACGTCAATCCCAGACTGAACAACCGCAACCACCACGGTATAGAATTCGATTCCTGTAATTGCGCTGCAAACTTAACGCCGCCAAATAAATCTCCGTATCCTCCTAAAAGCAAGACTGCTGTGGCATAGAAAGCTTCTTGGAGAGCGATCTGAGGATAATACAACCAGTAAAGAACTATGCCAACGAGCCACAGTATGAGTACGGTAATTGCATAGATTGTCGCAATTCTCCGGATCTGATTTTGACTTTGGTAGTAAGATTGCCAAAATTGCACTGTTCTCTGCCAGAGATTCTTCGCTGTGATGGCTTGGAGAAAATGTTGCCACTGCCCCCAAAAGTCCTGAGATTTCGTTGTATGTTGTTCAAATAAAGCCAATTCGCTTGCAACATCAATGTAAACGAGTGTGTCTCCTACCTGTACTTCTGCTTCTGGATTCCAGTCATAGAATTGTTTCGGTGGGTTAGATGAAACAGGTGTGTGACTCAAAATGCAGCGAGTTGTGAGATTGAGTCTATAGACTGGTTTGCCAATGCACCAGCTATCCTTTGGTTGTACCTGATGCTCTATGACTCGCAACAGTTGCCCTTCTACAGTAAAATATCCAATAGCTTCAGATCCCAGGGCTGTCAGAGCGAAGGCATGAGCCGAAAGATGGGTAGGCTCAAAGGCAACAAAATTGCCTAAATTTTCGTACAAGAGTTCGTTGAAATTTTGTTTGTCAGAACGTACAATCAGGCGAACCTGCGGATTGATACGCCGTGCTGCAAACGCAGCTTCTATATTCATCCGCTCATCTCTTGTCACTAAAAGTATTGAACGACACTGGCGTATATCCGCCTGCTCCAAAATACTTGGCTGGCGGCAGTCTCCTATGATTAACTTTTCTAGTAAGCTGGGTAGTTCTGGGACTTCCCAATGTTCGGGCTGCACATCGTCAATAGCGCTGATTTTAACATCGTACTTATTGAGGACTGCAACACAATGTTGCCCTAAACTTTTGAGTCCGCATACTAGGAAAAGGTCTTGCTTTTTTTCTTGATTAGTGGTGCCAGAGGGACACATTTTCTGTTGATGGCAGCATTACAGCCAATTACACTGAACATTACACTGATTTTACTGCGGATGTTTAACCTCAAGCTCCATCTGGGCAAAGTGGTCTTGTAGCATTTTTCAGATTAATAGACCACATGGAGTGGGGCGGGCGTCCTCGCCTGCTCTCCTGCCTAGAACCAGCGGGGACGCCCGTACCACAGAGCACTGCTTATACTGCGGCATCAATAAACCTTCTTTACCAATGGCACTCAGAAGGATTAGAAGCGCAAGCCTACACCTGATTGAATGCTAAGGGCGTCAGCAGAACTATTTTCATAAGCATCAATACCCCATTTAGCATCACCGTATAAGACGAAGTTTTTAGCGATTTCTCTCTCAGCACCAATTGTCACAACCGGTGAATTTTTATTGCCCAAGGGAGTGCTTTGACCTTCATCAGTCACAAAGGAGTAACCACCACCAACATAAACATTTGTATTTTTGGCAACAGGTACATCATAAGTGACTATTGGCATAGCAGCTGTTGCATCGCCACCGAACAGAACAGAACCGCGAACTGAAACAGGGGCATTTGGAACAGCAAATCGTCCTTGAATATTACCACCCAACGTTGCTGCATCATTATCTTGTCCGCCGTTAGTCACACCAGCCGCAACACCAGCACCCAAGTAGTTAGCACTTGTACCGCGTGTTGGAACTGATTGTGCTGAGGCAATTCCAGCAGAAAGAATAACAGAAGCAAAAACAAGTGTAGAGGTTGCTAATTTTGTAAATTTCATAGGTCTTTCGTAACTAGAGTTCATTAAAATCAATGCTTTCTAGTACTAGAGTCCCCTTTTTTACAAGATATGCCCTCGTACACTTAGGTGACCTAAGGGGGTGAAGTTTTTACACCCACTATGGTGAACATATTGTCTGTTAATTTTGCTAAAATAACCGCAGATGAACGCGGATGCACGCGGATAATATTATGGTATTATTTATCAGCGTCTGTCTGCGTTCATCTGCGGTTCAGAAAGCGCTGTTGCAACCGAGATGCAAAGACATTCACCTCAGGTATTTTCATACAAGCCGCGATCGCAGCGAAAATCCCCAAGCCTACTAAACCAGCAACAGATAGCTCTAACAATTGAATTAGCAACCCATCCTGACCCAAAAACCTTTGAGAAACCTCAAGAGTCCCATAACTAGCTGCACCAGCCACCACGCTACCAACAGCCATGCCCAAAATGGGTACACTCCACTCCAACCAAGGCAATCCACGTATCTTGCGATGTAGCAAAAATAACAACATTAAAGTAGAGCTAAAATTCACTCCTACGGTCGTCAACACTAAACCGGGAGCACCCAATTTTAGAATATTGATAAAAATGTAAGCTAAGACAACGTTAAGAAAGATATTAAAACTGCTGACACGAAATGGTGTATCCCCATCACCCAAAGCATAAAAGACTCTTACCAAAACATCGCGTGCCAAATAGACAAACATTCCACTACCGTATGCAACAAGCAGAGAAGCTACCAATTGAGATTCATCTTTTTGGAAAGCTCCCCGTTCGTAAATAACGCGCACAATAGGTACAGCCAAGGCAATCATTAGAGCACCTAAAGGCAGCATGGTAAAAGCAGACAGGATAATTCCTTGGCGAATGCGTAATTTGAGATCGTGCCAATCTTTAGGATCTGCCAGTCGGGAGAAAACTGGTAGTAGGGGAACCAAAATCATACTAGAAATGATTCCCAATGGTGTTTGTACCAAGAGATTAGCATTTGCCAGTGCCGCAGCAGCAGATGGAATATTAGAAGCAAAAAATAAAATCACCCAGAGGTTAATTTGCAGCATACCAGAGGAAATGGTGGCGGGTCCCATGATTTTCATGACCTCACCTACCCCAGGCTGATTGATATTAAATCGCAGGCGAAAACCACCCATTCCGGCTTGCGCTTGGGCGACAAGCTGTACCATCCATTGCAATATGGCTCCTGCTAAAGTTCCTGCAGCTAAAACCATTCCACCCAGCACAGCATACTCAGGGGCAGTAATTTTACTACCCAACTGCAGCCACAAAATACCCAACCCAATAATAACGGTAATACTGGAAAATAAAGGGCTGATGGAGGGCAGCCAGAATAGATTAGCAGCATTAAGCGTTCCAAAGCCAATACCAATCAACCCTGCCAGGATTGCCATTGGTGCCATAATCTGAAGTTGTTGGATGGCGATCGCTTTGACAGCGCCTCCCTGTGGCAATTGATTTAAACCTGGTGCTACCAAATCGATTAAGTTTCCAGAAAAAAGAACCAAAATAATAGTGAGGACAAGCAGCACCGCACCCACAATGGTTGTAATCGTCTCCACCAAAGGTGCTGCTTCTTCTTTATTGCGCTTAGCTAAGACACTCACAATAGCACTATGGAACGGTCCGTTGATCCCACCCAGTAAAATCAACAGAAAGCCGGGGATCACATAGGCATATTGATAAGCATCAGCTACAACACCCAAACCAAAAGCAGCAGCAATCACTTGCTGCCGAACTAAACCCACAACTTTACTAATTAAAGTACCTGCGGCAACAATGCCCGCAATTCCCGCTATAGAACGAGAAACCTTTTTTTCTTGTGTCACAAATAATACCTGGCAACTGAACTTGGTTAGTGGTTAGTAGATAGTGGTTAGTGGTTAGTGGTTAGTAGTTTTCAACCAACAACCAACAACTAACAACTAACAACTAACAACCAACAACCAACAACCAACAACTATCTACTCCCAATCCTTCCCAATCCGGATAGTAATATCAGATTCTATGTCACCAGTGCCAGAGACTTCAATCTGACCTTTACCAAAGATTTCCTGTATTTTTTCTCCTGCTTGTCGATTACCTTTTTGAACAATAATTTTAGATTCGCTTCGGGTATCAGACCAATCTGGCGCTGCGTAAACCTTAGCGAAGCCTTTGTCTTTAAGATATTTAATCGCTTTTTCAGCTAGTTGGGGTTTTTTAGAAGCATTTTGAATAGCAATTTTCAGTTGTGATGTAGGTTTTACGGTTGGCGACATTCCAGAGATTGTCACCCCGGCATACTCATCAAGCAAGTCTATTCGTCCGGTAAGATCGAGCCAGTAGTTATTAGGATCTGCACTCATAGGGCTGAAGATACCGGGCAATATGGTCATCTGGAACTTATCCCGCTCGATATTCAAGGTAAAGTTAACCAGCGCCATCATTTCCTCTACCTTCAGGTTGGTATCAAAGTGCCTCCGCATTAGGCGGATGATTTGAGGTAACTTAGGCTTCACCGTGGGACTATAAAGGCGTTCTTTCAACCCCAGCAAAAACGCTTGCTGTCGCTGAACTCTTGCCAAATCCCCCAGCCCTTCTTCCCGGAACTGCACAAACTGTTCTGCTTGTTCGCCATTGAGAGTTTGCCAACCACTGACCAAGTTAACTGATGACCGCCCAGTAGAGCCTTTTTGTACCATTGGTTTGGGTACAAATACTTCCACCCCATCAAACTGATCCACCAACTGTCGCAAACCTGCTGAAGAAAGGCGGATATAGCGATCGATAGGGGCGTTATTTAAAGTACGGCTGACTACGCGTGCTGCTAAAACATGACCTCCTTTGGCATTAGCCTCAGACACCTTATTCAATCCCTTTTCTGGAATTGCTATCATCGTATCTTTGGGGATCGAAAGCAATCGAATTGTTTTGTTTTCTGGATTTAACCGTACTAGCAAAACTGTGTCACTATTTCCAGAAAAACTTTCCGGAGAACCATCTACACTACCGGGAACAGGTTCAATACCCATGATTAAAATGTTCATGGGTCGTGCGAGCTGATATTGGGAGATGTTACTCCACAATTCTCCTGGCAACGGTCCTTTATGAGTATCTTGACCTCCAGTACTTAGCTCTTCATCTGTTCGATCCATATCACTCCACAACGGAGTCCAAAGCGCCAAGGTCGATACTAATAACCCCGATAAAGTGATCCCCACAACTCCTGTAAGTATCCAGAACAGCCATCGAGGCATTGCCAACCCCAACCTGTAATAAAGTTGGCTGGGAATGGAACCTTTAGACTCCACATAAGTCTGGGAATCTTTTTGGTGCTCTTTTACTTTCACCTCAATTGGTGACTGTTCCTCTGCTTCAGATGTGCCCTGATTTGCCTTTGCTACTTGTTTAACCACGAATATCTCCCCACTCAACCACTCCCTAAACGTAATGTTAATGCACGCTATCAAGCTTGCCAGTGAACGAAATCACCTTGTCAAGGATTCAATAAGTCCTCTATAAAGATGAAGTTAGCCGTTTTTATCCTAGGACTTACGCAAAAACCGGGTTTCTTTACCAAAAATTGTTGTTTCGCCATGAGTCTCTGTCCAGAAACCAGGTTTCTTTCGTGTGAGTGCGTAAGTCTTGTTATCCTTTACCCGTTATCCTTATATCCTTGCTTAGCATTCCCTCTTATTTCACCAGAACAACTTTATACTTCTTCATTCTTCTGTAGGGTCACAGTACACTTGTAGTGTTCTTCAGTAACCTAGACATGAAACAATGACTAAATCCCTAATCCCTGTCATTCTTGCCGGTGGAAAAGGCGAACGTTTTTGGCCACTGAGTCGCCAAAACCGTCCCAAGCAATTTTTAAATCTAGATGGCAGCAATAGAAGCTTGCTACAAGCAACTGCTGACCGACTGCTACCACTAGCAGGCGGTTGGGAAAACTTGTGGGTAATCACTTCTAGTCAGATTGCTCGGGGTGTTCTTGAACAACTACCCGAACTGCCATCCGACAATTTACTTGTTGAGTTACAGGGAAGGGATACTGCGGCTGCAGTTGCCTGGACAAGTTTGGAAATTAAAAACCGTTACGGTGAAGATGCCATTATTGGCTTTTTCCCCGCCGACCACTGGATTGCCGATAAAGAAGCGTTTGCAAACACCATAGATGCAGCTTCGCAACTTGCGGCTAGCTATTCAGCAATTGTAACTATGGGGATCAAGCCAACCTTTCCATCAACTGGTTACGGCTACATAGAACAAGGTGAAATAATTGATAGCTTTAAGGATTTGCCAGCTTATCACGTCAACCGCTTTACTGAAAAGCCCGACCATCAAACGGCAGAAAATTTCCTTTCTACGGGACGTTTTAGCTGGAATAGCGGTATGTTCGTTTTTCGAGCGGGTGTTGTTCTCAAGGAACTGCATATCCACTCGCCGGAAATCATTGAACCGTTAGAAAAGCACGGTCCTAACATCTACCCCCAGCTACCTAAGAAGAGTATAGACTATGCGTTAATGGAAAAGACAGGTCTAGCTTATGTAATTCCTGCAGAATTTGGTTGGGACGATCTGGGCGATTGGAATGCTATCGAGCGCTTACTGAAAAAAGAAGACACTCCCAATGTTGAACTTGCTACTCACGTTGGTCTAGATACACAAGGAGCAATACTCTATTCTTCCAACCCTGAAGATGTTATTGTAACTATCGGTTTGGACGATGTTGTGATTGTGCGCGATCGCAATGTCACACTTATTGTCCGAAAAGACCGTACTCAGGAAATCAAACAAGTGCTCAAAACTTTACAAAGCGATCCCCGCTTTACCAATTTACTGTAAAAACTAGACCTGGGCAAGACGTTACAGGAGTGCATTTTTGAGTATACCTTGTATATCAAGTTGGGCATTGGGCATTGGGCATTGGGCATTGGGCAATGAGAATTGAATAGTTTTTCACAATCCCTAACCCCCAACGCCCAATCCAAAATCCAAAATCCAAAATCCAAAATCCAAAATCCAAAATCCAAAATTCCTATAAAAATGTTCCTAACCCAAACAGTTCCTCGTCAAAGAGAAATTATTGAAGTTTTGCTTCGCAACGGCTGGGACTATATGCGGCGACTCATTACACTTGGTAAAGCCGATGAACCTCAGTTACCCACACCAGCTGTCTTAAAAAACATTTTGGTAGATTTAGGACCAGTCTATGTTAAGTTAGGCCAGCTGATGTCCACGCGTCCGGATTTGCTAAGCGGCTCCTATATTGAGGAACTATCAACTCTGCAAGACGAAGTTCCACCAGTTCCTTGGGCAGATGTAGAAGTTCTCATTCGCCAACAGCTCAAACAGCCTTTAGAAGAAACCTTCAGTACAATCAACGTTATTCCAGTTGCGGCTGGTTCTATTGCTCAAACACACCATGCTACCCTTGCAAGTGGTCGGGAAGTCGCACTCAAGGTACAACGACCGGGAATTGATATTACTGTTGCCCAAGATATTGCTTTGATTCAAGGGATTGCTGATTTGGTGGCGCGTACTGAGTTTGGGCAAACGTATGAAATCAAATCTATTGCTGAAGAATTTACCAAAGCGCTGGAAGCCGAGTTAGATTTTACACGGGAAGCTGGTTTTACCGACCAGTTGCGTCGCAATTTATCAAACAGTCGGTGGTTTGATCCCAAACAATTGGTTGTTGCTGAAATCTTTTGGGATTTAACGTCACCAAAGTTACTCGTTATGGAGTGGCTTGACGGTGTTCCCCTGCTGATGGCAGATTTAGAGAATCCGCAAAATGACACAGATCCTGCTGCCAAACGACAAGCAATTACCAGCATTTTATTCCGTGCTTTCTTCCAGCAACTTTATATAGATGGGTTCTTTCATGCCGATCCCCATCCAGGCAATTTGTTTTATCTCAAAGATGGTCGCGTTGCTTTGTTAGATTGTGGCATGGTAGGAAGGCTCGATCCGCGCACCCAGCAAATACTAACAGAAATGTTGCTGGCAATTGTGGATTTGGATGCTCAACGTTGTGCTCAATTAACTTTGCAACTCGCGGATTCTGCTGAACCAGTGATTTTGAGACGGTTGGAAAATGACTACGACCGGATGCTGCGAAAATATTATAACTTGAGCTTGTCTCAAATGAATTTTAGTCAAATTATTTATGAACTTTTGCAAGTAGCCCGTAACAATAAGATTCGCTTACCCAGCAATATGGGATTGTATGCTAAAACACTAGCTAATTTGGAGGGGGTAGCACGGGGATTTAACCCAGAAGTCAACTTTATCGACGAAATTCAGCCATTACTGACAGATTTGTTCCGCCGACAGCTCGTTGGGGATAGCCCCGTGCGATCGCTCCTCAGAACCGCATTGGATCTGAAAAGTCTCTCTTTACAATCTCCCCGTCAGATAGAATTGCTACTAGACCGAATCACCTCGGAAACTCTACAATGGAATATATCAGTGCGGGGATTGGATGGTTTGCGGCGCACCACAGACGATGCTGCTAATCGTCTTTCTTTCAGCATCTTAGTAGGTTCACTGATTATGGGTGCAGCAATTATTTCTAGTAATGCACGGACATCTCAGTTATCATTTTTGAGTAATGTGTTGTTTGCATTTGCGAGTTTGTTGGGGCTGTGGTTGATTGTTAGTATTCTGCGGTCTGGTCGCTTGCGTTAAAAATATACAGTCATTTTATAAGGAAGGCAGTAAGTTTGCTCAGATCCCCGACGAATTGAAGAAGTCGGGGATCTTACAGATCCTCACAATTAATCTGGTCGAGTACTAACGACTCATTAGGGCTAACTAAACTTGAGGTGTATTGTTGTGTGACTACAAAAACAATACAATCTTAAAACATACAAGTAGTCGTTATGTAGTGTATATATCAGGGTAGATGAAAATTCCTCTTCCCTAGCCTCTAACCCCCTACCCAGTTCTCCTAATATATGTCCCCAGAATCCCTTGTATCTGATACTTATCGTGCATCTAACTCTAGCGATCGCAGTATAATATCGGTTCAAAACCTAAGTAAGGTTTACCCTGTTGCTGTTAAAGAACCAGGTATTGTAGGAACAATAACTCATTTTTTCCGCCGTACCTACCGAGAAATTAAAGCAGTTCAAGGTGTCTCCTTTGAGATTGCACCTGGTGAGGTAGTAGGATTCTTAGGACCGAACGGTGCAGGTAAAACCACAACGCTGAAGATGCTGACAGGATTGATTTATCCTTCCGTTGGTCAAGTGAGAGTTGCTGGATACGTACCATTTCACCGTCATGAAGGGTTTTTGCAAAAAATTACTTTAGTAATGGGGCAAAAACAACAGTTACTTTGGGATTTACCAGCACTTGATTCCTTAAAAATTAATGCTGCTGTCTACAACATCCCAGATCGAGAGTTCCGACATCGAGTAGGGGAATTAACGGAGATGCTTTTGCTACAAGGCAAACTTAACCAGCCCGTGCGAAAACTCTCTTTAGGTGAACGGATGAAAGCAGAATTATTAGCAGCACTTTTACACCGTCCCCAAGTGTTGTTTTTAGATGAACCAACTCTAGGGCTAGACGTAAATGCTCAAATAGGAGTGCGCGATTTCTTACGCGAATATAATCAGCGCTACCAAGCAACAGTGCTGTTAACAAGTCATTATATGGCTGATATTACTGCTTTGTGTCAAAGAGTTCTGCTGATTCACCAAGGAAAGTTGATGTATGATGGCAGTCTGGACGGGCTGCTAGAAAGTTTTGCCCCTTATAAAGAAATTCATTTGGAATTAATGAATCCTCTTCCTAAAGAAAAACTCACATCTTATGGTGATGTACGACATATAGAGGGACGCTCTGTGTGTTTTATGGTGCAGCAAGAGTCACTGACCCGCACTGTTTCCCGTATCTTAGCTGACTTAGATGTCGTTGATTTAACAGTGACAGAACCACCTGTAGAAGAAGTGATTGGTCGAGTGTTTCAAGCGGGAGTCGTTAGTAGATAGTGGTTAGTAGATAGTGGTTAGTAGATAGTGGTGAACAACTAACAACTAACAACCAACAACTAACAACCAACAATTAACAACTAACAACTAACAACTAATCAAACATATGCTAAAACGAATTTTAAGGCAAAGCCTAACGTTCCTTTCTGTGTACTATGCCTATATGCTGGAATATCGCTCAGAACTCCTGCTATGGGTACTGGCAAACTCTTTGCCAATTATTCTGATGGGAGTTTGGATACAAGCAGCGCAAGGAGGACAGTTTAGTTTAACACCTGTGGATTTTGCTCGTTACTTTATTGCAGTTTTCTTAGTGAGACAAATCACAGTTGTATGGGTTATTTGGGAATTTGAAAGGGAGATAGTAGAAGGCAAACTTTCACCTCGATTACTACAACCAATCGATCCAGTTTGGCATCATATTGCTTCTCATGTTTCTGAAAGATCGGCTCGGTTACCTTTTACCATGTTGCTGTTGATAGTCTTTTTTCTTATCTATCCTCAAGCTTTTTGGATGCCAAGTTTAACGAACTTTTTGCTCTTTGTAATATCAATAATACTAGCGTTTGCTTTGCGCTTTCTTACCCAATACACCTTTGCAATGTTCGCTTTTTGGACGGAACGAGCTAGTGCTATAGAAAATTTATGGTTTTTGTTTTACTTGTTTTTGTCTGGGATGATTGCACCTTTAGAGGTTTTTCCCGAACCTGTACGGGCGATCGTTCTTTGTACCCCATTTCCCTATATGATTGATTTTCCTGCAAGTCTTTTGATAGGTCTACCTACAAATGTTGGGCGAGGATTTTGGTTAATGATAGGCTGGATTTTGCTATTCCTGGGCTTCAACCGTATGCTGTGGCGGCGGGGATTAAAGCGATATTCTGGAATGGGGGCTTAGAGGATGTCTCAAAAGCCTTGGTGAATAGAATTTACGGTTACACAGGCAAAACCCACCTACGTGGGTTTCAGAACCTTGATTTTTGCGCTTTCCGCACAAGAAGTTTAGGGACTTCCAAATAAAAAAATATCCAACTTTCTCTTGTGGTGCGGTGCTCACAACCCGCCACTGATATAGAACGGGCGAGGACGCCCGTCCCACAATCACCGGATAATTTATTTCTTGGACATCGGCATCTGCAAAAAGATAGGAGATGAAAGCATCTTATTTTTGCCTCTTAACTGGACTTGCATAAATTTTATCTATAAGTTGGGTGACATTAAATCTATGCAAAGCTTTATTAATGCAAAATCCATGCATTGTATAACGTTGCTTAATTTGGCGGATCAACTATAAATATTTTAAGTCGGGTCATGCCCTAATACATTTGATGAGTTGCAGCAATTTTTTATAAAGGAAAACACATAGGTACGTTAATATCTAGATTGCATCAAAAAGCGAATGCACAAATACTTATATTTTGAATGTGAGGAGTAAAGTTTGTGACTAGACCACCCAGCCTTGGTGTCAGCATTTTTTTGTATATTACTGGAATTTTATTGGTGATTTTAGCTACAATCCTTATCTTACAAGCGTTTGGAGTTGTCAAGAACATTCCCAAAGAAGCAATTTGGGGTTTGGTGCTGCTGTCGATTGGTTCGGGGATTTTAACTGCGATTCGCCGTCGTTAACTTTTAATTGGCTGAAAATTGTTTGGCTTGAGCAGCCTTTGTAAGAGCTACTATTTATTAATGTAACCATTAACTGGTCACCGCTCACTGGTCACTGGTCACTGCTCACTGGTCACTGCTCACTGTAATCCCATGTCAACAACTGACTTTCTCAGTCACCTCAATCCAAGTCAACGCCGCGCTGTTGAACATTTTTGCGGTCCCTTACTAGTTGTTGCTGGTGCGGGTTCTGGCAAAACACGAGCGCTGACTTATCGCATTGCTAACCTTATTTCCCATCACCGTGTCGATCCGGAGAATGTCTTGTCGGTTACCTTCACGAACAAAGCCGCACGGGAGATGAAAGAACGGATTAAGAAGCTGTTTGCCGAACAGTTGGCTATGACGGAACACGGCGAACGGTTTGATTTGTTGCCAGAATCCGAACAAACGAAACTGGAGTCAAAAGTTTGGAAAAAAATCGTTAAACACTTGTGGTGCGGCACTTTTCATAGTTTATGCTCGCGGATTCTTCGCTTTGATATCGGAAAATATGAAGATGAAAAAGGACGGCGTTGGACGCAGAATTTTTCTATCTTTGACGAGTCTGATGTTCAAACTCTTATCAAAGACATTGTGACTAAACAACTTAACCTAGATGATAAGAAATTTGAACCTCGTTCTGTCCGCTACGCTATCAGTAACGCTAAAAACCAGGGTTTATCACCTCAAGAATTTGAACGAGAACAACCTAATTATCGGGGACGGGTGATTGCAGAGGTTTACACTCACTATCAAAATCGGCTCGCAGAAAATAACGCACTTGATTTTGACGATCTCATCCTAGTTCCCGTGAAATTGTTTGAGCAGAACGAGCAAGTTTTGGGTTATTGGCACAACAAATTTCGCCACATTTTGGTGGATGAGTATCAGGATACTAACCGAACTCAGTATAATTTGATTCGCCTGTTAGTGACAAATGGGGAACCGAAAAAGAGTGCATGGGACTGGACAAACCGCTCTGCTTTTGTGGTTGGTGATGCGGATCAGTCGATTTATTCCTTTAGGATGGCAGACTTTACCATTTTATTGGAATTTCAGCAAGATTTTGGCGATGGCTTACCAGATGAAGACACGGGTACGATGGTAAAGCTAGAGGAAAACTATCGCTCTTGTGAAAATATCTTACAAGCAGCAAACCACCTGATTGAGAACAATACCCAAAGAATTGATAAAGTCCTCAGGGCTACACGGGGTGCGGGAGAAGAAATTTATTGTCACAAAGCTGATGATGAACTTGTTGAAGCTCAATTTGTTATCAATCAAATTCAGACTTTAGAACATCAACATCCAGAGTTGAACTGGGGTAGTTTTGCTGTTCTTTACCGTACCAACGCTCAATCACGCCCGTTTGAAGAGTTGCTGGTTCGTGGTAATATTCCTTACACTGTAGTGGGAGGGATTAAGTTTTACGATCGCAAAGAAATTAAGGATGTCTTGGCTTACTTGCGAGCGATCTCAAACCCTGCGGATACTGTCAGTTTATTACGAGTTATCAATACTCCCCGGCGCGGTATTGGTAAAGCTACGGTGGATTCACTTATCAAAGCATCTCAAGAATTAGGCACGACTCTGTGGGAAATACTGAGTGATGAGACATCAGTTAATACATTAGCTGGACGCTCTGCCAAAGCTGTTAATGGCTTTGCGGATTTGATTCGTCAATGGCAAGAACAATTAGATAAGCTTCCTGTTTCAGAAGTTGTACAAGGAGTCCTTGACGGTTCGGGTTACATCCAAGACTTGATGTCTCAAGGGACAGATGAAGCCGAAGATAGGGTGCAAAACGTCCAAGAATTGTTCAATGCTGTACTACAGTTTCAGGAAGAAAACGATGAGGTGACGCTACAATCGTTCCTTTCAAGTACCGCGTTGAGTTCCGATTTGGATAATTTGAAGGAAGGAGAAACTGCTGTTTCTTTGCTGACTCTACACGCTTCCAAAGGTTTGGAATTTCCTGTAGTGTTTTTGGTGGGTTTGGAACAGGGGCTGTTTCCTAACTACCGTTCCATGAACGATCCCGCAGCATTAGAGGAAGAACGCCGTCTGTGTTATGTCGGAATTACTCGCGCCCAAGAACGGTTGTATTTAACCTATGCGAGAGAACGTCGTTTGTATGGATCTAGGGAACCTGCTTTGCGATCGCAATTTCTGGATGAATTGCCTGAAGAACTTATGGCGTCTCAACGCAAGAGTCAAATGGCTTATATTCAACGTGCGGGTGCTAATCTACAGCAGAGTGCAGCCCGTGGGAAAAAGGGTGTGACAGAAAATTGGCAAGTAGGCGATCGGGTTCTTCACAAAACTTTTGGTGTTGGGGAGATTACTCACATTTTTGGTTCTAGCAGTAAGGTTTCATTAGCGATTAAGTTTGCTAGTTTAGGGCAAAAAATTATCGACCCTAAAGTGGCTCAGTTACAAAGGGCTGATTAATGGGCTTGTTGCAAAAGTTTAAGAAATTAATTATTAACTGCAGATGAACGCTGATGGTATTTACTTATGTAAAAAATTTAATATTAAATCCGCTTTTATAAACCCTTTTTGCCCTAGCGATTAGAAATCGCGGCTATACAAACAAAGTCCGCCTGCGCGGACTGAATTGTAAAGGGGTATAGAACTTGGATGTAGTGTTATACGGTGGTTCGGGAGTAGTTAAAGTTGCCCATGAAATAATTTCCCCTATTATTTGGCAGAATCAAAAATTTGTTGTGCTGTTAAATTCAATTCTGGAAATATTGCTGATTGTATACAGTCATTACCTCGAAATTGAAGAACTTGATACTCTCGCTCGACTAAGGAATATACAGAAATCGTAGGTTGTTTGGGATTTCCTATAAATCTCCTTCCGCCTAGAGCAGCGTAGTCCACTATCCAATATTCTGGAATACCCATCCATTCATATCTACCAAGTTTTAAATAATAATCATCTTGCCAGTTGGTACTTACAACTTCAATAACTAGCGGGATTGATGCAGCTTGACTAACTGTCGATTCTTTTTTCCATAAAGGTTCATTTACTAAATTAGGACGATTTAACAGTAATATATCTGGAGAGTAACCCGATTCGTTTTCTTCAGGTTTGATAAAGGCTGTTTTGGGTATAATGTAGGGCAGGTCTAGTCTGTCAAATTCAATAGTTAATTTTCGAGCTAAAAAACCTACAATTTCTTCGTGTGGACCGACTGGTGGTGTCATTTCAACTATTACTCCATCGTGTAGTTCATAACGGCGATTAGAATTCTCTGGATACCAAGCTATAAATTCTTCAAAGGTTACTTGTTTGGGTATAGTTAAAGCCATTTTTTGAGTTCCTTTTTACTTGCTTACTATATTTTTTTAAGTGAGTCTTTGTCTATTTTACAAGTGCAGGATATAAGATACATAACCGCTTTAACCAATATTAGTACAAAAGCACTGTATAGTGTCAAGATGGCGCGATCGCCCTTGGCGCAAGCCGAAAGAGCGCTTATCGCGAAGCGCAAGCTGAAAGAGCGCTTATCGCACTGTCTTTCAAAGGCGATCGCAGGAAAAATCACAGTCAACGCTACTGATAAAATAATAATTAGCGTTCCTTTATCAGCATGGCGTTCTTTGCCAATTTCAGCAAAGGTCTTTTTCTCTATAAACTCATCAACTTTGACCCTATTTCAAAATAACTACTAAGTTGCGATCGCCTGTAAGTTTTACAGGTAGTATCCCAATGAGTGCATAAACATTTAACAATGCGATCACTGTTTTATATTAAGTAGTTATACTTTTTAAGTGTGCGTAAAGGAGTGCATACTAGGAATTATGATTATTTTAGTACTTTACCCTCAAATACATCATTATTAATTAATTCCTAATTCATAAATTTTTTTCTTACGAATCACGAATTATTTAGTCACTTGATCTACTAAAAGTGGTTAAATTTATGAGGTAAAAGTAATCTAAAATAAATCTGGGGATACTTAGTCCCCAGTTACTCAATAATAATTAAGGAGGTGATTGATTGAATAAAAACGGTAACGGTCATCAAGGTTTTTGGAACCCAGTTAAGATTTTTATCCGTCTTGTCCTTAATCGGTGGATGAAAGAAGATAAAATCACTGGCGAGAGATACCTTGTTGATTCAGAAGATGTCAACGCCGAGTTAGATGACATTGCGGATGAACCGCAAGACAACTCTCAAGAAGATAACTAGTTGACATTAGCAGTCAGCCTCTAGCTTGCCCCTAGAGGCTGACTAACTGCGATACTTTTAGGATAAATCATTATGTTAGAAACTGAAACGATCGTTCGTCCAATTTATTATCAAATTATTGAGCGCCGTAATAAGGTATGGGCTTTTAGAGAAGGAAAGCCGTTCGTTAATTTTTTTAATGCCCCTGACCTAGATATGGAAGACTTGTTTGCTGTCTTCGATACCTCTATGGAGAAAATTGCAGCAGAATTGCGATGTATCAACGGTGCAAAACAAGGCTTTTATATAGCAAATATTTTGGATAAAAAATACTATTACTGTGGTACTGAATGGCAAGACGTGAAAACCAAACTTCAAGAACTCGGAATTGGTAGACCAGACCCCATGGAAGCCTGAATATGTCTGAAGTATGTTGGAAAGTATTAACGGGATTTAAAATCAATACCCGTGAATGAATTTCGTCAAATCTCTCGAACACCCTCAATGAAATGCTTTTGGGCATTTTTATCGAATCTTTGGCGATACGGCTTAAGCCGTTAGGCGGTTCGCCTATCGCCAAAGCCAACAAAAAAGGCGATAAGCTGGGTACAGCTTGCGCTTTGCGATCGCAGTGCGCGGTATTTTCGTGAATAAGTTGTGTGGATTAACAATTGCCGTTTGAACGCTTGTATCCCTTGCTCAATAAGGGTTTCTCGTTCTCAGGGGCAATTTCATTCACGGGTATTAGATTTAAAATGATTTGGCAGATCTAATTGGTTCGGGGTGCGGTTTATGGCATTGAGCGTTGATTTTCTAGGGATGTTAAAGTCAAATATATGATGTGGAGGTTGTAACTATGAACCAAGCACAAGCACAAACCGAAGCAAAGTTATATACCTTTGATGAATTTATCGAATGGTATCCAGAAAACTCAGAATTCCGGTACGAATTGCATGATGGAGTCATTGTCGAGATGTCAAAACCTAAAGGGAAGCATTCAAATTTGACGGGTTCTCTTGCTGAAAGATTACTTATAGCTATTAGAGAAATGGGGAAAGGGGATATTTGGACAATACCCAGAGAATCGATTGTAAAACCGTACCGAGACAAGTCTGGGTACGAACCGGACATCATTGTTTTAAATAAAGAAACTATCGCTACTGAGACGCGCTGGGAAAGTGAATCAATTATCCAAAATGCAACTTCGGTCAACTTAATAGTAGAAGTTGTTAGTACCAATTGGCAGGACGACTATTACGATAAACTCCGTGATTATGAAGGTATGGGTATTCCTGAATACTGGATTGTAGATTATGCTGCTTTGGGAGGGCGTAATTTTATTGGTCATCCCAAACAACCTACTATTTTTGTACACGAGCTGGTTGATGGGGAATATGTAAAAACAACGTTTAGAGGGAATGATGTGATTGTCTCTCCTACCTTCCCACAATTTAATCTCACCGCGCAACAAATTTTTAATTTGGCTAATTAAAGCGTGCTCCTTCTATATATGTATTTAGCTAGATAAGGCATAACTCTCTAAAAGATAAAAAATGCTGTTTCCCTTGCAGGTGGTGACATCCTCAGCAACGTAGCAGCCGGAGGAGTAGGTAAGGGTGGCAATATCGACATCAATGCTGCTTCACTAACACTACGAGATGGCGCTCAACTATCAACCAGTACTCGTGATGCATCTGCTACTCAACGAGCAGAAAGAGGGGATGCAGGTCATGTCAATGTGAAAGTCAGTGGTGCTGTTGATATTGCTGGGATGAAAAACGGTTTTGTCAGTGGGATTCGCAGTTCAGTGGAAACAGGAACAGTAGGCAATGGGGGTAATAGTTCCGAACAGGGGAATGCGGGGAATGTAACAGTACGCGCATCAGATTCTATTTTTCTTGCAGGTAGCGCTGGTATTTTGAGCACGGTTTCAGTAGGAGGTATAGGTAAGGGGGGCAATATTGACATTAATTCTGCATCACTGTCATTACAAGACGGGGCTGAACTTATTACCTCAACTTATGGACAGGGGGATGCGGGGAATATTTATATCAATGTAAAAGATGCAGTCACTATTTCTGGAACTAGTTCAGAAAGGGGATCTCTTAGCGCTTTATTTTCGGATACAGTATCCAATTATCCCACAGGTGATGTCCGCAATGTCACCACTGAAAATACATCACATCTCTGGAAAAAAGGCGATCCTATCATCGAACCTCAAGGAGTTTATCGACTTTCTGATGGTAAATTGGTGATGAGTCGAGAATGTCAAAATGACTGATAAAATATGCTGAGTGCCAATCTACTCAGTTCAGGCGATACACAGCACTCATTATCTCACGCAAACATAATAGAAGCGCGTTAGGAAGCTTGAGATTTTAGATTCATCCTTAATTCTCGCCATTTACGCCACTTTTGAGCACTTTTTTTTCCTTCTTCTATTTCCTCAAAATTCACCAGAATAAAAGCGTTGTCAAACTCTACTCCCAAAGC
The DNA here is from genome assembly GCF_000346485.2 of Scytonema hofmannii PCC 7110. Classification (NCBI taxonomy): domain Bacteria; kingdom Bacillati; phylum Cyanobacteriota; class Cyanophyceae; order Nostocales; family Scytonemataceae; genus Scytonema; species Scytonema hofmannii. Next base: position 1,997,840 of record NZ_KQ976354.1, on the reverse strand, counting down.
TGCACTTACTTCGAGGATTTCGCTAAAACTAGCGCATTGATAATCTTTATCTTCACACTCTTTTATTCGTTGTTCTTCAAAACCTAAAATCTCAGCTAGTTCTTTCTGGCTCATTTTTGCTGCTATGCGAGCTTTTATTAATACATCTGGCAGCTTGTTGAAATTTTCAACTGGAATTTTAATTGACTGTCTTTGCTCGCAATGAATCAGCTTTTCATATTCAGCAATTTCTTCTTGTAAAGCTATTAAATGAGACTTTTTGACATCAATGTCAAGCTGCCAGCTATCGAGATCTCTTTGCTTCCATGCTTCATCTTGTTCGACTATAGCTATAGAATATTCAAATTTTTTAGCGCACTCTTTGCTATACTCATATTGCTTTTCATTTTTAATCATGGTTCCCACCTCACTAAATCAATAGCAATAATGCCCTTTCTATTTTGCATTCTATCGCGTTGAAAAAATTCAAATGAGTTTAAACCCAAATCACCAACTGGCTCATCTGAACGAAAAATTTCACCTTGATATTTAGATTTTTGTGCTTGTCGGTCAAAACTATTAATTAGTTTAGGAGCATTCTTTCTAAGATAATCGATATCTACAGTGTCATTATCGTAACAAGCATCAAAATCATTAGGGTTTGGTTCACTGGTAACAAAACTACCATTTATATAAATTGTTCTACAACCTGCTGCTTTTAATTGCGTCATTGCCACTTCTAAACCATTTATCATTCGTTCTCTCTTGAAACTATTTCCAAATCTTTCTTTAAACTCCTCCCATTTACAAAAATAAACACCTGGTGGTAAATTACCATTTTCATCAAATTCCGGAATCATTTTCTCACATCCTAACACAGATGAAATATCCAGTTAGGAGCGTATCATAAATATTAGAATTCTAATTCTTTCTAGCTAAAATACTATCCACCCAACAAACTCAAATATATGTGCGATCGCCTATAAGTTGTACAAGGAGCATCCCAATGAGCGCATAAATACCTAACAAGTGAAAATTCAGTGAGCTATAATCTCAAGTAACTTCAAAACCTCAAGTTTAACTAAAAGCCATGTCTTCTGTGCAAATCGAAGAACAACTCAGCAAACTCGAAGCTGAAACCCAACTCAAACACGCAACACTCAACAGCGCAACTCCAACAAAACCTTGGTGGGAGGACATCACAGGTATCTTTGCCGACGAGCCAGCGTTTGAAGAAGCGATGGCTTTAGGACGAGAATACCGCCAGTCCTGCTCTGAAGAAAGCAGACACGCCTGAAACCTGATATGTATTTGCTAGATAAAGCAAAAATCTCTAAAAGATAAAAAATGCTGACAGAGTATATTAAAGCAGCTTTAAAGCGTGCTAATTATGAAATATTAGAGGATGGCACTTTTTATGGAGAAGTGCCTGAACTGCAAGGATTATACGCCAATGCTCCTACACTTGAAACTTGTCAAGAAGAATTAAAAGATTCTTTGGAAGAGTGGATAGTTTTAGGATTGCAGCTAGGGCATACAATGCCAGTGCTAGACGGAATTTCTCTGGCGTTTAATCAGGATGTGGCATAATGCCAACCTTTGGAGCGATTAATCGACGGGATTTAATTTATTACTTGAAACAACTTGGTTTTGAGGGACCATATTCAGGTAAGAGGCATCAATTTATGATTAAGGATGAACTGAGGTTAATTATTCCTAATCCCCATGAAGGAGATATTAGCAAAAGTTTGTTGTCGAAAATCTTACGGCAAGCTCAAGTCAGTAAAGATGACTGGGAAGCTCTTTAAAAAATATCCCATGACTTACTGAATTGTTAAAAAAAGATATTGAAGATCGGCACCAAACAAAATGCATTACTGTTTTATGAACCATTCTATAAGCTTGATAGCACCGTGGATGATAGCTTTCCTATTTTCTCGCTCTATTTGTTCCTGTCTATCTGCTCTGAGTTGATAGTTCTCCGATTTTAGATAAGCGATCTGACCTATTAGCTGGGAAAGCAGAATTATCATTGCAACTATTATCAGACCCAAAATGTATAGAAGCCCGTTCTCCACAATTCCCAAGGATGTAATGAGCCAGTGACAGAGTGTAGCAATGACATTGAATAGCCACTGCAATGAAGTAGCTAACCAATGACCAACTGCAATCAAAATTCTGATTGCAGCCGTGTACAGAAAGTATGCTAAAAAAGCGATCGCCTGTACACAAATAATGCTCCAATTTAATACACTTTCTAACGTAGTGCTTAGCCAGTTTAAGAAAGTATTAACGAAATCGATTAAAGTTTCCATTGTGTTGAGTTCTTCTTTTCATTCAAGCTTGTAATTAGTTCACTGAAGATATTGTTTGAGCGAGAGAAGCTAAATCATTTAAATGTTCTTTATCGAAATTAGCTTCTCTCGTATCTTGCACCTCTCAGTATTTTTATAAGCAAAGTCAAAATATGCATGATAAAAATACATTCTTTTTATTAATTTTTATTGCTAAACTAAAGACTCTGGTTTTATACTGAGTAATTAAATTTAGTCAACCTTTCTTGAGATGCATTGAGTTCATTCTCAGTCATTTTCAGCTTACTCTCAGTTGTCTTCAGTTCAGTCTCAGTAACTTTTAGTTTACTCTCAGTAGCTTTCAATTCAGTTTCAATCATTTTCAGTTTACTCTCGGTTGTTTTTAATTCAGTCTCAGTCGTTTTTAGCTTACTCTCAGTAGCTTTCAATTCAGTTTCAGTCATTTTCAGTTTACTCTCGGTTGTTTTTAATTCAGTCTCAGTTGTTTTTAATTCAGTCTGAGTTACTTTTAGCGTACTCTGAATTGTTTCTAGCTCACTCTTGACTCCTTTAAGATCTGTAACCGTTACCTTCAATTGATTGGCTGAAGTTTTCCACAAAACTAGAGAAAAGACAACTACTTCTAGCAAAACAAAATCTTCTAAATTTCTGTGACCATTAAAGCTGATATATAACGCTGCTACTCCAGTGATAATCCAAAGATTGAGGACTGATTGTGCGAGGCTTTCATCCATAGGATTCTCTAATAGAGAATTACCAGTTTCAATCTTGCTACCCAACCATTTTCCTACTACAAATGACAGACAACTCATAACAGATAGTAAAAGACCATCGATAATTTGCACTTCATTTGTAAGGCTGTTGTTGACTAGTACTCCAAGTAGGAATAAGGCAGTAAAAAAACTGAATGCAAACATTACAAGAGGAACATAATTCTTGAGAAAAATCATATTTGACTCCAACAATAGTTTGATTTAATTAACAGTAGAATACAGATTTTTAGTAACTAAATTCATGCACTATTTCTGCCGATCAATATACATAGAATTACTAGATTGATTGCAGTTTTATGCAAAAATGTATTATTGATTACAATAAATAATGAGGTGACGAACTTACTAAGGTTTGGCACGCGATCGCTCTCAAGTTCCGATGCGATAAGCTGCGTAAAGCTTGCGCTTAGCGATAAGCCGGGTACGGCTTGCGCCTTCATGCGATAAGCTGGGTACAGCTTGCGCTTCGCGATCGCAAATCCTGAGGTGACGGTAAATTTCACAGTAACAAAGATGATTGCTTTTTCATCCCAAATCGTTAGATACTCCAGATATATGGGGAGTGAGTCCAATGAAAACAAAACGCTGTTTGGGTTGTTGGCACTTAGGATTTTTAGGATTTTTGACAACAGTATGGCTAAATAGCTTCGCTGATAGAGCTTTGCCTCAGAATACTCCTAGTAATATCCAAGCAGATGACACACTTGGGGCTGAATCGTCTCAAATCATACAAAATTTTCAGGGACAACCGCTTGAGGTGATTACTGGTGGTGCAACTCGCTCAATTAACCTGTTCCATAGTTTCAGAGAATTTAACATCAGTGAGGGTAGGGAAGCTTATTTTTCCAGTCCTAACACAGATATCCAAAATATTCTGGCACGAGTCACAGGTAGAAACCGCTCTGAGATTTTGGGCAGACTGGGTACTTTTGGTGAGTCGAAAGCTAATTTATTTTTGATAAATCCCAATGGGATTCTTTTTGGTAAGAATGCGAGTTTAGATGTTGATGGTTCGTTTGCAGCAACTACAGCTAATGCGATTCAGTTTGGGGAGACAGGAAATTTTAGTGCCACCAATCCGGAAGTTCCTCAACTATTGGCAATTAATCCATCTGCTTTTCTGTTTAGCCAAATCAATAAAACTGCGTCAATTCAAAATAACGCGATCGCGCCTACAGGAAAAGATCCAGCAGGTTTTGATGCAGTTGGTTTACGAGTACCAGATGGTAAGAGCTTGCTGTTACTGGGTGGGAATGTCAGCATGGATGGCGGACAATTAAATGCTCTTGGTGGGAGAGTTGAGTTGGGAGGATTGGCGGAATCTGGAAATATCAATCTTGTCTTAGATGGGGATAATTTGAGGTTGGGATTTATTGAGAATGTGACTCGTGCTGATGTATCGCTTACAAATCAAGCAGCCATATATGTAGAAGGGACTGATGGAGGTCATATTACAGTCAATGCTAGAAATGTAGAAATTTTGGCAGGAAGTTTACTCTCTGCTGGTATTGGGCAAGGTTTGGGAACACCTGAGACGAAAGCTGGAGATATTACGCTAAATGCTACAGAACAAGTAAAAGTAGAGCAGGGAAGTCAGATAAGAAATGATGTGTTTCCCAACGCTACTCGCAGAGGTGGAGATTTAACAATTACCACCAAAGAATTATTTGTCCGCGATGGGGCAAAGGTGGGAACAAACACATTCGCTGCGGGTAAGGGAGGTAATTTAACAATTAATGCCTCAAATAGCGTGCAACTTATTGGTACGTCTATTAATGGTCGCAGTAGCTTGTCTACTTTTGCTGGCAGAGGTTCAACTGGTGATGTGGGAAATTTAACGATTAATACTCAAGATTTACTTGTGCGCGATGGGGCAGAGATTAGTTCTAGTACCTTAGGTGCAGGTAAAGGAGGTAATTTGTCTGTCAATGCAATTGGTCGCGTGCAAGTCGTTGGTAGGTCTGCTGATGATAGTTTTAGCAGTGGATTGTTTGCTTCTGCTAACCAAGGCTCAACGGGCGATGCAGGAAATTTGATAATCACTACTAAAGATTTACTTGTGCGCGATGGGGCAGAGGTCATTGTTAGCACATTTAGTACAGGTAAAGGAGGAAACTTAACAGTTAATGCCTCCAATAGCGTACAACTGATTGGTACGTCTGCTGATGGTAGTTTTAGCAGTGGTTTATTTGCCGAAGCTACTCTAGACTCAATAGGAGATGCTGCAACCGGAGAAGCAGGAAATTTAACAATTACTACAAAAGAGTTACTCGTAGACGATGGAGCAGAGGTTAGCGCTAGCACTTTTGGTGCCAGTAAAGGAGGTGATTTGACTATTAAAGTTCAGAATTTGCTTGTACAAAATGGAGCAAGAGTTACTGCTGGTACGTTTGGTGCAGGCAAAGGAGGTAATTTAATTGTCAATGCTTCAAATAATGTGCAGTTGATTGGTACGTCTGCAGATGGTAGTGTTGCCAGTGGCTTGGGAACTCCTGCTAGTCGAGGCTCAACTGGGGATGCAGGAGACTTGACGATTACCACTAAAGATTTGTCTGTACGTGATGGCGCACGCATTACTGCTTATACTTTTGGTAGAGGCACAGGAGGTAATTTAAATGTTAACGCCTCAAATAGCGTCCAACTAATTGGTACATCTACTGATGGTGATTTTCCCAGTGCTTTGTTGGCTACTGCTCAACCCAGTTCAACTGCAAATGCGGGAAATTTAACAATTAATACTCAAGATTTACTCGTGCGTGATGGAGCACAAGTTAGTGCTAGCGTATTTGGTAGGGGTCAAGGCGGGAATTTAACTGTTAATGCTTTAAATAGCGTCCAACTGATTGGTACGTCTGCTGATGGTCGTTTTTCCAGTGGTTTGTTTGCCGATGTTCGAGGTCGCTTAAGTGGAGATGGGGGAGACTTGACGATTAATACCCGAGATCTGCTTGTACGAGATGGAGCACAAGTTGGTACTGGCACATTGGGTAGGGGTAAAGGAGGCAACCTGACTGTTAATGCGTCAAATAGCATGAAAGCGATCAGTGGATCTGCTGATGATCGTCTTCCCAGTGGCTTGTTCAGTTCTGCTCAACCTGGCTCAACTGGGGATGGAGGAAACTTTACGATTAATACTCAAGATTTGCTGGTAATGGGGGCACAGGTTAGTACTGGCACATTTGGTAGGGGTAAAGGAGGAAATTTAACTGTCAATGCCAATCACGTTCAACTGATTGGTAAGACTGTTAACGATATCGATCCTAGTGGCTTGTTTACTGCAACTGAACAGGGTTCTACTGGTAATGCAGGAGATTTGACTATTAACACCCGTCAGCTATTTGTACGCGATCGCGCTGGAGTATTTGTCAATAGTCGCGGAACAGGTAATGCTGGTATTATGACCATCAACGCTGACACCATCCGCTTGGACAATCAAGCCTCCCTCAACGCCAACACCCGCAGTCCTAACAAAGATCCCAATCGAGAACAAGCAACCATCAACCTCAACACCCAAAATTTAACTCTCCGTCGCAACAGCAGTATCACCACCAACGCTAGTGGCGAAAATGTCATTGGTGGTAACATCAACATCAATACAAAATTCTTAATCGCTCCAGAGAATAGCCGCATCAGCGCTAACTCTGATAATTTTCGCGGTGGTCGAGTCAGAATCAACGCCCAAGGTGTCTTTGTTGGTAATAAGCTCAGCGATGTTTCTAACTATATTACCGCAACTTCTGGAGTCGGCTTATCGGGAAGTGTTGATGTGAATTCTCCGGATAACAGTTCGCTTCAAAACAGCCTCACTGAACTCTCTCAGAACTTGATTGATACCAACGCACTTCTCGCCAATAGTTGTATAGTCCGCAGTCAGGAAAAACAACAAAGCAGCTTCATTATTACAGGTACAGGTGGTTTACCCAATCGTCCTAGTGACGCATCAATGTCAAATTATTCTACAGGTGATGTCCGCAATATTACAAATGAAAATACATCATTTCATTGGAAAAAAGGCGACCCTATCATTGAACCACAAGGAGTTTATCGACTCTGGGATGGGAAATTGGTGATGAGTCGAGAGTGTCAAAATGACTGATAAAGTCTTCTACTTGAAAAATATCCCATGATTTACACTAAAGATTTTGTAGTTAATGTATCTTAAATTTTTACTGTTGATAAAACGTTTTTAGGTAGGAGTATCTATAAAAGCGTTTTCACGCCAGAATAGTTAAGGATTTTTGTGTCAACAGTTAACAAAGGACACCCATAATTTCTAGCTGTAGCTACAATAATTTGGTCAAAAGGGTCGCTATGAAACCCACTTAGTTGGGTTGAATCGACTACTATTGGTAGCGTCAAATTTAACAGTTTTACTCCAGGATAAGACAAAGCCCCTTCTAGCCATTCACTAACTGAACAAGAAAAAAACAGTCGATTTTTTTCTACTAACTTGGCAACTTCCCAACAAGAAACAATACTTACTCCCAAACCCTGAGATTGATATTCTTCTATATCTTCTTGATGTTTTTCAGTTAATCGTTTGTTACCGTCAACCCACCAAACCCAAATATGCGTGTCAAGTACAATCATTGCAAAACTTCCCAATCTTCCAAAGCAACGGGTTCTGTTGGGTCATCATAACGGACTACTTTCCCACGCATCGGATAAAGATTTTTTTCTTGTTGACTAGATGGTGTCACATTCTGCTGTGGGGTTTTAGCTTCAAGAATGATTACCTCTACAGCATCCCCTGCGTGAAAAGGTAACCCCTGCAGCATCAGAGTTCCATTTTCAGTTAAAACGGCTTCTACTTTATGAGCATTCATCTTGCAACTCAAATCCTTTTTAAACAAGCATAACATTTTCAAAAATCAAATAGGATTGCCAATCTATACGCCCTTCCTTACCATCACCCCAGCGCTCTACGATCGCGAGATAGTTGAAGTCAAGATTGGTGTAGCTTTCCTTGCCGTCATGGTATAACTGGATGTGTAGTAACCAAGTAAGAGACTAGCTATGAAAACTGCAATTTCACTTCCAGATTCAGTGTTTGAAGAGGCAGAAGCTCTGGCTGGACAGTTAGGGTTATCACGTAGTGAACTTTATACCAAAGCATTAATAGCATATTTACGGAAATACAACCGCAATCAAACTTTGAATAAATTAAATCAGGTTTATTCTGAAGAGTCCTCTGAACTAGATCCAGTTCTGGCAAAAATGCAATTTATGTCACTGCCATGTGAGGATTGGTAATGTATCGCGGAGAAATTTGGTGGGCAAATTTGCCCGATCCAGTCGGTTCGGAGCCTGGGTATCGTCGTCCGGTTTTAGTTATTCAAGATGATACTTTTACTCAAAGTCATATCAGAACTATTATTGTTGTAATTATTACTTCTAACATTCGGTTGAGTGATGCTCCGGGGAATGTGTTTTTACCGTGTGAAGCTACAGGTTTACCCAAAGATTCTGTAGCTAATGTGTCTCAAATTTTTACTGTTGATAAAACGTTTTTGGTAGAACGTGTTGGAGCACTACCAACACATTTACAGGAAGAAGTAGATGAAGGATTGCGAACAATCTTGTATCTTTAGTGTTTTTTCAAGTCTATAACCAGTTTTCTAATTGTAAGTTAGGTATATTTTCAAAGTCTTTAATATTGTTAGTGACGAGAATGTCTTGACGAGAACGAGCAACAGCTGCAATGAGTGCATCTATTTCTCCTGTGGGTTTACCAATCTGTCTCAGTGTACGCTGAATCTTACCAAATTCCATAGCAGCATTTAAATCAAATGGCTCAACAGGTAGTAACTCAGTCAGTTCTACAAGACTTTCTAGGTTTTTTTTAACCTGTTGAGAGCAGTAAATCCCTTTATAAAGCTCTGAAAGGACGATTGTAGAAAGATAGCATTGACTGAAAAAGCGATTGAATGTGGAGACTACTTTTATATTCTCATTAAGCAGTGCAATACAGATATTAGTGTCTAGTAGATACATTAGCTATGATCTTGAGTATCTATCGAGTCCATACTTCTTCCTCTAGAAGCATGGCGTTCTTTGTCAATTTCAGCAAAAATTTCTATTAACTCAGGCTGGTCTTTCCAAACTCCAAATAATTGATTAAGTCTTGCCAATCTCTCCTCCTGTGTTAGTATTTTTTTAGTTTTCGTATTATTATTTTCAGTGGGAGGTTCTAAATCAACGACAATTTCTACTCCATCTGGAAAATTCTCAACTGGTTCTAAAAGTTCAATAATTTGACCGCGTTTGATTCCTTTAATTTTCATGGATAAAATCCTTGTGTTGATGGTTGATAAATACGTTACGAGAACTCTTTAAGCAAAACGTTGAATTCACCTTAAATTTTTTACCAGTTGGTTGATTTTAATAGTAACATTAAACCCTACATTTTTGTGAATTCCTGCTGCAAGTTCCAACCTTGATTTATCGGAAAGTATTGACGTTAATTATCCAGATAAAAATTCACTTCAAAACAGTCTCACCAAACTTTTTTAAAAATTTAAGGAATAATGATAGCGATCGCCTCTGTACTTTGTCTTAAGTTTCAATTATACATCTTGTCTAGATGCCAATTCAATTGAATTACAATTGGTATATATAAGAGAAAATAGAAGTGTTGGGATTTTTATAGCTAGCCATGACTGAAACCAAAATAATTCGTACCGCACGTCGAGGACGCATTTTCCCCGAAATCCAGTGGACAGAAGAACAATTTGCCGCATGGGAAGCGGAGCAGGAGGAATTTTATCAACGTTGTAAACCTATTTTTGATAAAGTCAAATCGGAATTGATTGAGACTCATTACAACTGGTATGTTACTGTTGAACCTGATAGTGGAGACTATTTTATTGATAAAGATTTGGAAACTGCTTGGCATAAATGTCGGGAGAAACATCCAGGCAAGATACACCACACTTTCCGAATTAATGAAACAGGGGTTTGCGGCACGATATGACACTTGAAGGTCAATTTGGTGATGAGGATGCATTGTTTATTGAGATAGCACTGATTGATAGCCAGGGATTAGAGCTACAAATTGAAGTTTTATTCGACACCGGCTTCTCGTACTGGCTAGCGATGGACAAGCAAGATATAGATGGGTTTGGTTGGGTTTATGTTGACCGACAAACGATGCAAACCGCACGGGGGAATTTTAAGTTTGATATTTACGCAGGTAAAATAAAAATAGACGGTCAAGAATATGATATTCCCGTTCACGTTGGTAAAGGTTTATCCGAAGTTTTACTTGGGCGTCAATGGTTAACAACACGACGATTATTAGTTGATATGCCCAACCGCTTGCTAACATTGGGATGATGGCTACCCTATAGCTAATTCTTCTCGTAAAGATAAAGGTTGATACCCCAACGCAAAAGCTTTGGAACTATCCAAAGAAACATCAGAAGGTCTAGGGGCTGCCATTTTCACGTCTTGCTGTCGGCTAGCTTTAATATGACTGCTTGAAAGTTGAAACACCTCCGCCATCAATAGACCAAAATCATATCGCGAAATCCGCTCTTTTCCTCCTAAATGAATACATCCCTGTACTTTATCTAATGCTAGCAATAATCCTTTTGCTGCAGTTCTTGCACTCACTGGAGTCCGAAATTCATCTATAAATAAATTTAAATCTTTTCCTTCTTTGAGAGTTTGAATAAAGGGCTGTATAAAACTTGTGGCGGTGGGTGTTGCCATCCCAAACATTAATGGCATTCGGCAAATAGCTGTCCTAGGATAACGTTCTAACATACCTTTTTCTGCCATAACTTTATGTTCTCCATAAAGATTGACGGGAGAAACTGGATCTGTTTCTCGATACGGAGCATTTAAACCATCAAAAACTAGATCTGTTGAGGTAAAAACACAAGGAATTGAAGCATCTGCACAAAGCCCGGAAATATTGCATGAGGCTTCTACGTTAATTGCATAGGATTCATGAGGATGCGTTTGGCAAAAATTGGGTTGGGATTGTGCTGCAGTATGAATCACTGCTGTTGGTTTGATATCGCTAAAAACTTGCTTTAGCTCCTGAAAATCTGTCAAGTTAACTTTTAAGGTGGTTATACCAGGGATTTCTACAAAGTGGGAAAAGTAGGTTCCGTATACAACACATTCTTGTTTAGCTAACTGGCAAAGGTGCCAACCTAAAAAGCCACTCACTCCTGTAATTAACATTTTTTTCATAATAGTATACATTTGAATGAACCTCAGTTAAATTTTTAGCAAAGTTCTTCTATAAAGAATCCACAAGACTAATTTTCGATCTACCTTATGTTTAGTAGGTCAACCAAAACAAGTTCAACAACTACAAAACCCGGTATTCGTACACCACCGGGTTTTTTATTTATAGGGAGTAGGGAGTGGGGAGTGGAGGACAAGGAGGACAAGGAGGACAAGGGGGACAAGGGGGACAAGGTAGACAAAGAAGTTTATCCTAACTTATCACTCAATTCCCAATTCCCAATGCCCAATTCTCAATTACGCAACAACGGCTGTCGCCTTAAATTCAAAAATCTTTTCGATCGCGTCTTCTACCACCTTATCCGGTGTAGAGGCACCAGAGGTGATTCCTACTACTATTTTCCCGTCTGGTAACCAATTTTCTGCGATCGCTATTTGCCCATTGAGTTCTCTATGTTCAATTTTGTTGCCCGATAAAAGCCGTGCGACACTGTCAATATGATACGAAACAACTCCCCGTTGATCTGCTATTTGTTGCAATTGTGTGGTATTTGATGAATTAAACCCACCAATCACTATCATTAAATCCAGTTTTTGTTCCACTAACTCCAACATGGCATCTTGACGTTCTTGAGTAGCATCACAAATTGTGTTGAAGCTTTGGAAGTGCCGATTTAACTCAGCAGGTCCATACTTTTTCATCATAGTATGCTCAAACAGTTTTCCAATTTGCTCGGTTTCGCTTTTGAGCATGGTGGTTTGATTCGCAATCCCCACCCGTTCTAAATCTTTATCGGGGTCAAAACCCGAAGAACAAGCTTTACTAAATTTTGCTAGAAATTCCTCGCGGTTGCCACCGTTGAGAATATAGTCAGCTACATACTCAGCTTCCCCCATATTCAGTACTATGAGATATTTACCAGCAAAAGAACTAGTTGCAACTGTTTCTTCGTGCTTGTATTTACCGTGAATGATAGAAGTGTGTTCGCCTTTTTTGTGCTTTTCAACAGTATTCCACACTTTAGACACCCAAGGACAAGTTGTATCGACTATTTTGCAACCCTTGTCGTTCAGGATTTGCATCTCTTGGACGCTTGCCCCAAAAGCGGGTAGGATGACGACATCTCCAGAACCCACAACAGAAAAGTCTTTTTTGCTTCCTTCTACAGGAATAAACTCTACGTCCATCTCCCGCATTCGTTGATTCACCGAGGGATTGTGAATAATCTCGTTCGTAATCCAAATGCGTTCGGTGGGAAAATGGGTGCGGGTTTCATAAGCCATTGCTACAGCACGTTCCACACCCCAACAAAAACCAAAAGCTTGGGCTAGGTAAATGGTAACATCTCCACGAGTTAGGGTGTAGTTACTGTTGCGAATTTCCTGAATCAATTGGCTCTGATACTCCGACTCTAACTGTGTAGCGACTTCTGCTTGGTGACCAAACCCTTTACGATGGTAGTTTTCTGAATGCTGTAGAGAACGTTTAAAAGCTTTGGTATCCATTGTTTTTATTTTAAATTGTCATTTTTTATTTTCCCTTGCAAAGACGTGAATTCGATGGGTTGGCACAAGGATTTTGAAAAGCTGATGTACAAAATGTTCTATCAGCGTATCTGTTGAGCCATTTTCTTCGTGTTGTGTAATTCTATTGCACCATATAACTGTATAGCAGAACTCCAAACCAAATAACCTTTCTGGCTCAGGTGTAACCCATCAGTACTGAGTTCGGAACGCAGATTGCCTTGGCTGTTAGCAAATAAAGGATATAAATCTAAATACTTTACGCCTTCTTTTTTGGCTATGCCTTCTAGTTGCTGATTTAATTGGCGAATGCGACTGTTAGGAATTGCGAGCAGTTTCTCTTTGCTTTCCCAAGTGACTTGTTCGACTCCATGGGGCAAAATCGACTGGACTACAATTTGCGCTGTTGGATGGCTCTTTCGCAAAGAGCGCATGATTTGCTGCTGATTCTCTAAAATTGTCTCATCGCTGACCCCTCGAATCAGGTCATTAATCCCAATCATGACAAAAATTGTCTCTGGATTGGTGGCGTTGAATAAGTTTAATCTCTTTAATAATCCTGTTGTCTTTTCTCCAGAAATCCCCTGATTTAGCCAATTTCTGTCTTTGGGTAATAACTCAGAAGGAAACCACAGACTGAGAGAATCTCCTGCTAGTATTGTCAAATGCTGCAGGTTCTTTTTGGCAGCTACTTTAGCTTCTTGTTTGAGAATGTCTACCCATTCCCAGTAACTAAGTTGGTGACGCGGTCCCAACTTAGGCACTACAGGTAAGGTGGCGGCTTGAGCTTTGGATTGACTCTCTGGGTTGATTGTAGTGGGATTAGGGATTAGCCCAAAAAACGCTGCCAATTCCTGCTGTCGGGCAATCAGCAGAGCGATCGCGAAGATTAAAATGACATTGGTGGCGAGAGATAGAAACACCCAGGTGGGGAAGGTTTTTGCAGGAGTGTTCACGAGTAACTAAATACAGTAAATTTTTGACTCAGATTCTAACTGAATTCTAAAAATTAGCCCACACTCCTCCGAAAGTATAAAGTATGAAGGATAAAGGAGAAAATTTCATACTTCATACTTTATACTTCATCCTTTTTGAGAGATGTTAATCCGGTCTCCAATCTCGTCGTTGTACGCTTCTTCACCGTGTTCGTTAATATCCATACCTTGGAATTCTTCTTCTTCTTTGACCCGCAAACCAACTGTGGCATCTAGAATTTTTAGAATAATCCAGGTACCGACCCCAGCAAAAACATACGCAACAACAATTGCTACTATTTCTACCAGTAATTCTCCAGGATTGCCATATAACAAGCCGTTTTTGCCTGCTGAGTTGACTGTTGTGGTTGCAAATACACCTGTCAGAATTGCTCCCACTGTCCCGCCTACGCCATGCACGGGATAGGTATCTAAAGCATCATCAACTTGAGCTTTGTGCTTAAAGCTAATGGCATAAAAGCAGACAAAGGCAGTAATGCTACCAATTAAGATTGATGCTAGGGGTGTGACAAATCCTGCAGCTGGTGTAATGCCTACCAATCCTGCAACGGCTCCTGTGGCTGCTCCTACTGCTGTTGGTTTACCACGCAGTGATTTTTCTAGAATCAACCAGGTTAAGGTTGCTGCGGCTGCGCTTGTATTGGTGTTGACAAAAGCTGCTACTGCTAAATTATTTGCCTCTAGAGCACTACCTGCATTGAAGCCAAACCAACCAAACCATAACAAACCAGCACCTAACAAGATAAAAGGAACGTTGTGAGGTGGGCTAAGACGATCTGGATAGGTTTTTCGAGGTCCGAGGACAATCGCTGCAACGAGGGCAGAAATTCCAGAACTGATATGAACAACTGTTCCACCAGCAAAGTCAAGAGCGCCTATACCACCCAATAACCCCAAGAATCCTCCTTTACCCCATACCATGTGGGCAAGAGGAGTGTAAATAAATGTTGACCATAACAAGACGAACAAAGAATATGCTGTAAAGTTCATTCGCTCGGCGATCGCACCTGAAATTAAAGCTGGGGTAATAATGGCAAACATGGCTTGGTAAATCATGAATGCTTGATGGGGTATTTTCGGTGCGTATTCAGTTGTCTCAAAACCAACCCCATTTAAACCCAGCCACTGAAATCCACCAATAACTTTCCCCAGTATGGATTCATTGGGTGCGAACGAAAGGCTATATCCCCATAAGATCCAAGTCACACCCACAATTCCCATTAGCACGAAGCTCATCATCAGGGTGTTGAGAACGTTGCGCGATCGCACAAAGCCTCCATAGAAAAACGCCAGACCAGGTGTCATCAGCAGCACTAATGCTGCTGAAATCAGCATAAAAGCTGTAGACCCTGTATCGGGAGCAGGTGGAGTTCCGGTTCCTTGAGCAACGGCGTTAGCCATCAACGGTCCACCCAGAAACAGTAGGGTCATAGCCCCAATCGTCATCACTTTTTTCAACACTTACTTTTGTTCCCGCGCACCAACAATTTTTTTGTGTGAGGTATATTCATTTCAGTAACTTTTGATACAAAAAACAGTAGCGAAAGTTACAAATTCTTGATATTTTAGCAAGATTTATAGATTTAATACTTCTTATGCAAGTTGTCAAGTACTGAAAAATTATGAGATTATCTGAAGTTAATAAATTTTTGCGATTTTATAAGCACTTTTTGCATGATTTCTCAGTTTTGCGTTTAAATATACATAAAGACGCGCCATGGCGCGTCTCTACAAATTTTTGGAGGTAGGGCAATGCCAGCCCTACGCTTTTGTACTCAAAAATCGAATGCCCATTTTACAACGTATTAGGTATGTCGCCTGAGCGAGCAACTGCAGCTGAATGGATACCCGCTTCTGTAAATCCGGTTGCACCAGCTTCTTTGACGAATCCGCTATAAGCTTCCATACCGTGTTCGCCAATATCCAAGCCTTCGATTTCTTCTTCTCTAGAAACTCTGATACCCAAAGTGGCTTTCAGTGCAAGCCAGAAGATTGTGCTGAGGAGAACAGTGATACCCCCAACAGTCAGGACGCCCAGAAACTGAACGCCTAGTTGTCCCAAGCCACCACCTGCAAACAAACCTTTAGCTGGACCAAGACCGTCTGTATACCAGGGGAAGGCAGCACTACCAGTACCTACGGCAAACAAACCTACTGCTAGAGTTCCCCAAATACCACATACGAGGTGAACGGAGGTGGCTCCTACAGGGTCATCAATACCAATTCTGTCAAAGAAGGTGACGGAGAAAACAACCAAAACTCCAGCTACAAGACCAATGATAAAGGAACTCGGAATCGTGACAAAAGCACAGGGTGCGGTGACAGCAACCAAACCAGCCAGAATACCATTAATAATCATGGAAAGGTCTGGTTTACCCAAGTACAGCCAAGCTGTGATTGTGGCGGCAATTCCACCAACAGCACCTGCCATGTTGGTTGTTAAAGCAATGTGAGTGATAGCATTGGGATCTGCAGCCATTGTGGAACCTGGGTTAAAACCAAACCAGCCCAACCACAGAATTAAACAACCTAAGGTGGCGATGCTCATGTTGTGACCGGGTAAGGCAACAATTTGCCCATCCTGATATTTACCAATACGCGGTCCAAGCAATGCAGCCCCCATCAATGCTGCCCATCCACCAACGGAGTGAACTACTGTGGAACCTGCAAAATCAAAGAAACCTTTCTTGTAAAGCCAGCCACCGCCCCAAATCCAGTGACCGGTAATTGCGTAGGCAATCCCTACGAGCAAAAGGCTGAAAATCAGGAAGTCAACAAACTTAATCCGTTCGGCAACAGCGCCCGAAACAATCGTTGCTGCTGTTCCTGCAAACACGAGTTGGAACAAAAACTTGGCAGCAAGGGGTACACCAGCCCAGTTAAGAGCGCTAAATATTCCCTTATAAGCACTTGCCGTTGCAGGGCTGTTGTCTGCACCTTGTAGGAAGAAGCCATTTAATCCGATGAAGTCATTGCCGTCACCAAACATCAAGCCAAAACCAATCGCCCAAAAGGCAACAGTGGCAAGGGCAAATACAATCAGGTTTTTGGCAAGTACGTTAACCGCGTTTTTCTGACGGCAGAAACCAGTTTCTAACATACAGAAACCGGCGTTCATGAAAAATACCAGGAAGGCTGCGATCGCTACCCATAGTGTATCGATTGCAACTTTCAATTCGGCTGTGGTTGGTCCTGCTGGTGCAGGGGTTTGGGCAACTGCTGCACAGCCCCATGCCAGGACAATCATGCAAGCTATTGGAATACAAGCTTGCCAACTTGGCGATAACCGTTTGATGGCTCCGCTCAATTGCTTGATAAATAAGTAATTTTGTGAGCTGCTACCCTGATGTAACAACCGCCGCCTGTTTCTTGTTCTCAATCTGTTTTTGTTTGTGCTCTTTATCATTATGCTCTCAACCAATCCTTGAAATACCGGAAAAATACGTTGAGTAAAGGTTGGGTAACGTCTGAAGCGTTGTGGAAGTCGTTTTTGATATTCGACATTTGGGCAAGTCAGCTGTTTCCACTAACTGATTTTCATTCCCTCAAGCGGTTAAGTGAAAATCAGTATGTCAATAAATGAGTTCGCCGTCAATCAACTAATTTTGCTACCTCTACAGATGTTACTAATATTCTTAAAAAATTATTATGTATTTTGCAAAACAGTCAAGACCACTTTATTGACTTTTTACTAAAAATATAATTGAAATTACTAAAAATGGATCCGGACCCCGACTTCTTCAAGAAGTCGGGGTTCTGGATATCTAGTTAAAACCGGATACTTTATATACTTACAGACCACCTTTGTAGCACCATCTCAAAAAGCTTAATAAGCGTTTGTAAGTTAAAAAATACTATATTAGTGGTATTTTTTTACGAATAAGGCTTTTTACTTGTATTTACTTGTTATTGCTATTTCTTTTGCAGTGTAGCAATATAGTTAAAATTCATTTCGTAAAATTATGAACTGTTAACACTTGACCAGTCATCAGTGACCAGTCATCAGTGACCAGTGACCAGTTACCAGTGACCAGTTAATCATCATAGTTAAAAGTAGGGGATTTAAATAATGAATCTATTTCTTTCTTCCATAAAGAAATTTAGGAACTTGTATCCTATTGGTAATAGGTTATTGTTCACTGGTTACTGGTCACTATAAAAATTCTATTTCCATTCTGTAAATTTCAATACAGTTTTTCTTGAAAACTTTCTAATTTTTCTTTGACAGTCTTGTTTTAACATCTCTCAAAGAACATTGATTATTCAGGCGATCGCATTTGGCTGAGATATTCTTGATAGCCAAGATTTTCTAGCTTTGTTTGCTTTGCTGTAACTGTTTCTAGTAAATTTTGGCGGTATTGCTGCACTTGTTCTTGTAGTTCCGGCTGATGGGTAGCAAGAATCTGTATTGCCAAAAGACCAGCATTTTGAGCATTACCTATAGCAACTGTTGCGACTGGTATACCTGCGGGCATTTGTACTATAGAGTACAGCGAATCAACCCCTTGTAAGTGACGGCTGGGAACGGGAACACCGATGACGGGAAGCGGAGTTAAAGACGCAACCATTCCGGGAAGATGAGCAGCACCACCAGCACCAGCAATGATGACTTTCAGACCGCGCTGGTGTGCCGATTTGGCATACTCCACCATGCGTTCTGGAGTACGGTGGGCGCTCACAATCGCGACTTCACAGACAACGCCAAATTCTTCACAAATTGCGATCGCTCCTTGCATGGTTGGTAGATCTGAATCGCTACCCATGATAATGCCGACAAGGGGAGTCATAGGATTTTGGATTTTGGATTTTGGATTTTGGATTAACCGATTTTGGATTTTTGATTTGGGAATTGGGTAAGCTGTATACACGATCATCTCATCTATTGACGTACATGATGCGCCTGTATTTGTAAGATGAATTATCGTTATGTAGAAAGATTAGCAATAAGGGGTTAGGGACAAGGGAGACAAGGAAGAAATACTAATGCCCAATCAAAAAATCCAAAATCTAAAATCCAAAATCGGTTAATCCAAAATCGGTTAATCCAAAATCTAAAATCCAAAATCTAAAATCCAAAATCTAAAATCCAAAATCTTATGACGCATCGCCCTATTGCTACTCCGATAGACATTATTAACGCTAGGGTACCTGGATACAAAGAGTTACAGATGCTCTTGGTAAATCACCAGGGTATAGTTGAGCACGTTTTACCAATGTCTCAAGTTCTCGAACGAGTTCCGCCAGAAAATTTGCAAGTTTGGGATGTTGGGGGCGACTGGATTTCCTTGGGAGGTGTTGATTTACAAATTAACGGTGCGTTGGGATTGGCGTTTACTGACCTCTCAATAGAAAATGCTTACCGACTGGCAGATATTTGTAAATTTTTGTGGAGTTTGGGAATAGATGCTTTTCTTCCGACTCTTGTTACAACTTCAGTCGAAAATGTTCAGCGATCGCTTGCGGTCTTTGCTCAGTATATGGCGAACCAAGAAGTGGGTGCAAAAATTCTTGGCGTGCATTTAGAAGGACCATTTTTGAACTATGGCAAGCGTGGCGCACACCCAGCCGAGTATCTTTTACCACTGACTCTAGAAGAAGTCAAAAGAGTTTTGGGCGATCGCGCTCGCATTGTCAAGGTTATCACCCTAGCACCAGAGTTAGATCTTAAGGGTGAAGTGATTCCATTTTTACGTTCTTTGGGTATTACCGTTAGTCTAGGGCATTCTCAAGCTACAGCAGCCCAAGCACAAAATGCTTTTGAGTTAGGCGCAACAATGGTGACTCATGCTTTTAATGTCATGCCTCCATTACACCATCGCGAACCTGGATTATTAGGTGCAGCAATTGTGAACCCTAATGTCATGTGTGGTTTTATTGCCGATGGTCAGCACGTCTCCCCAATTATGTTACAAATTTTACTCCGTGCTAGCGTTTCTCGCACCAGGCAGGAGATACACGAACACTTGTGGGATGGGCTTTTCCTTGTTAGCGATGCCCTAGCCCCTTTGGGACTACCAGATGGGGTGTATCCTTGGGATAATCGCCAAATAGAAGTGAAACAAGGAACAGCACGTCTTTTTGATGGAACTTTATCAGGAACAACTCTTCCTGTACTTGCAGGTGTGCAAAACTTGGTGAAGTGGGAAATATGTGACGCGGATAAAGCGATCGCACTTGCTACGGTGGCACCAAGAAGCGCGATCGGTTTACCTACTATAATCTCTAACGTTCCTGCTACTCAACTGTTGCGCTGGCACTTAAAAGAATCCACAAAAGAACTGTCCTGGCAAAGGATGTTACCGTATGCGCTGCCAACCTTGGCGTGAGATCATGATCCATTGGGAAACCTTGAAAATTGAATTTCATGAACGTAACTGACGATAAAACCATTGTTAAGGACTATTTCAACTCCACAGGCTTTGACCGTTGGAGACGTATTTATGGTGATGGCGAAGTCAACAAAGTTCAGCTAGATATCCGTAACGGTCATCAACAAACTGTTGATACAGTCATATCCTGGTTGACAGCAGATAATAACTTAGCAGGAATGTCCATCTGCGATGCTGGATGTGGTGTAGGTAGTCTCAGCATTCCTCTTGCACAAGCAGGAGCAAAGGTCTACGCCAGTGATATTTCTGACAAAATGGTAGAAGAAGCCAAGGAACGGGCTTTAAATACCTTGGGACAGGGTGAAAACCCCACTTTTGCCGTGCAGGATTTAGAAACCTTAAGCGGTAGCTACCATACTGTTATCTGCTTGGATGTTCTCATCCACTATCCTCAAGATAAAGCAGCAGAGATGATTTCTCACCTTTGTTCTTTATCGCAGTCGCGACTTATTCTCAGTTTTGCACCGAAAACTTTTGCCCTCAGTATCTTAAAGAAGATCGGCAGTTTCTTTCCCGGTCCTAGTAAAGCAACTCGTGCCTATTTACACCGAGAGGCGGATGTAGTAAAGATTTTGGAAAGTAACGGATTTTCAGTGCAACGTCAATCCATGACTAAAACTAGCTTCTACTTCTCCCGCTTACTAGAAGCAAATCGAAGTAGTTAGTGGTTAGTAATTAGTGGTCACTGGTCACTGGTCACTGATCACTGATTACTAAAAAGTGAGGTTAGAATCACAAGCAAGGTTTCAATTTAGAGATACAACAAGAATTATGAAGACTGCTGAAAAATTGGCGGCGGGTTGGCTACTCTCACTAGGCTTTATGTTTTTGACAATATCAGCATCTGCAGCCATCCAGAAGAATTCCATGCAGAAGCCATTTCCACCAAGTCTGTATGGGGCGCAAGAAATTCTCAATAAAGAAGCTATATATGTACTGGATAATACTGCGCTGCACGGACTAGTTTTTGGTGTTCCTACCTCAATACTGGGAGTATGGCTGGCAATGGGATTGTTCCGCCAAAGTCAGCAGGATAAAAAAGTCCTCAAGCAGCAAGCAAGTGAGGAAATGCAATCTACTTTTTACCGAATGCTCCAAGACAATAGCGGACGCATTACACTTCTGAGCTTTGCCATGCAGTCAGAACTACCTCCAGCTACTGCTAGAAAATATTTAGACGAGCAAGCAAAAATATTTAATGCTAGTTTTAAGGTGAGTGAAGATGGCGGAATATCTTACCACTTTGACCTTTAGAAAGTCTTCAACATGATACGAATTTTTTTGAGCTTGGCAGCTATCTTGGGAGGTTTGTCCGTCGCCTCAGGTGCTTTTGCCTCTCATGCACTGCGAGAGAAAATCAGCGAGCGATCGCTCGAAATCTTTGAAGTTGGTGCTCGCTACCAAATGTACCATGCTCTTGCACTATTAGCAGTGGCAATCTTACTAACTCGTACTGACTCCCAATCACCTACTCTTTTAGCAAGTGGGTGGTTATTTATTATTGGCATTACCATTTTCTCAGGTAGCTTGTACGCTCTGAGCTTAAGTGGAGTTAAGTCTTTAGGAGCAATTGCGCCTCTAGGAGGGGCTGCTTTAATTGCTGGTTGGGGTGCTTTAGCTTTCGCTGCTTGGAGCTTAAAGTTTTAGGAAATTTAAAATTTGTGATTTTTTTGTGGGACGGGCATCTCGCCTGTCCTGTCTCAATACTACTCTCCTAAGCGGGAATTAGAACCCCGGTTTCTTTGAGAAACCGGGGTTCTGACACCTCAATTATCGTATCCCTTGTAGTATTGAGAGTGTGTTGCGCAGGCGGACGAGCGTTTGTATAGCTGCGATTTCTAATCTCTGAGAGCGCCGATAATTACGTATATCCGAAATAGGCGATCTTAAACTTGTATTTAAAATTGTCTTCATAAAGAACTACATAAATTTTTGAAAACTTCGAATCGCAATATACTGTGTAATACCTAATACAGTAATTTGATTTTTCTATTGTCATGACTTGAAGGTAAACAACTACAAGTCATTCACGGGAAAATCTCACTCACCTTGCCATGGAAAAGGAATATCTCCTACTCCCTACTCCCTACTCCCCACTGCCTTCTTCAAGACAGGGTGCATATCTCAATTTAAATGAAACTACTAAATTAACAGTATTGAGCAAGAAGAGTCACCCCATATGATAACGATAACAAAGACATTTACAACAAAAGCAGTTCACACTCAACAATCACATGATGCTCAATGTTATGACGTACAAGGAGCTTCTTTTCTGCAAGAAGTGATTGAAAGTTTACAAGATGGTATTTTGATTTTAACAAAAACAGGCGAACTTATTCATGCTAATACATCAGCTTATCATATTCTGACTCAATTAAACCAAAACAATTCTCACTCCGATCTTGTACCAACTGCTATCTGGAATCTTTGTAAATCATTATTAGAAAATAAAAATTTTTTTCCAGAAGAATCTATCGTCTTATCTAATGAAATAGCTTTAGATAAAGCCACTGTTTTTCGAGTACGTGTCAGATGGTTAAATGCAGACAAATTACTTCAGTCTTGTTTTTTAGTCACTATTGAAAATAGATACGAATCTCTAAAAAACATTGCTCTAACGGAGATTAAAAAATACGACCTAACACCACGAGAAGCTGAAATTTGGTATCTTTACCGGGCTAAACTAAGCTACAAAGAGATTGCTCACCAGCTTTACATTACTGTTAATACCGTTAAAAAACATATGAAAAATATTCATGCAAAACGACATAACAGTGACCAGTGACCAGTGACCAGTAACCAGTGACCAGTTAATTAAATTGGAATAGACGGTATTTTTAGTAAAAGTTCAAGTCAAACAGTACCCTTATGGGTACTACCCTCGCAAACTATAATCATCTATCGTGTAAACCTAGATACCTTGTAAAAATCATCTTACCCTTTGAGGCTAAAGTCTGGATCTACACATATAATGCGTCCTTGTTCTTAGTTCTTATCTACGAGCAATTTAGGTAACTGCTGTCTTTGTAGTTTTACGATTTTAGTCATTGGGTTATTTTACAAGAGGTCTACTACAGAAACGGGATATCTTTCATACTTAGTCAAAAGTCAAACCTGAAATGACTTTTGACTTTTTACATCTATGTTGAGAATAGGGAGTAGGGAGTGGGGAGTAGGGAGTAGGAGTAAGAAATTTGAATTCCATTATTGTGGTCGATTACCTCTGACCTGCTGACTATTTAGCTTTATTTGTGATGTTCTACTTAAAGTCGGGTTTAATAGTTTGTGATGTCAACTATTAAAAACTCCATTTATTAGGATTCTGGATTCTTTTGTAAGCGGAGTAATGTATTATATATTTGCCGTTTTAAGTCCTCACTATTTTGGACTTCTAAGGTAATTTTGTTGAATCTATCAATGGTAAGCCCATTATCTTCAACAACTTTTTGATAACGCTGGCAATAATTAACGGCAATATCTTTAGCTTTGTTTGGCAAACTATTAAAACTGTTTTTATCGTTGCAAACTATTTTAGGAACATCTTTGCTGCCAATCATCTTTTTGATTTCATCAAAAGCCTGTTGGCGCAATGGTTCCATCGTTAGCATTGTTTTGGCGTAACTAGTCACTTCATTAGAAGTGACTGTTGGTGGATTTTGAGCATAAGCTTTTGAGTTTAAGATCCAAACGCTAGAAACTAAACTGGTAGTGGCAATAATGCCCACAAACATAGACTGGGAGAGTATCCGAATTAGATTAAGTCGGAGTAATCGATAGGGAATTTTATTCATCAGCTTTATACAAAACAACTACAGCAGGGATATCTTAATTTACTCTGAATTATTTTCTGAGGGAGAAGTTCCACAAAAGGTACACCTTATGTGTAAACCCTTATTTCTAATGTTATTTTCCCTGGCAGACTTGACAAAGTTCTATAACTTTAGTTTGCAGTACTGATGTTTCTGAGTTTCCCTGTTTGAGGCTGACTTCCAAATCTAGTAGTAAGGGTAAACAGGCTATGAGTTGTTTTACAGAAATAGACTTAACGTCTTTCTGCAAAAAATAAACCCGGTTAAAATTGGCTATTTCTGCAGCCTTAGCGATCGCTTGTAGATTGCGTTCTCCACTTTCCATCATCAGCTTAACCCACAACCAGGTACGAAACTGACCGATGAGGGTAGCCACTATCCTTAAAGGAGGCTCACAAGCATTAATTAAGTCTGTCAAAGTTATCAAAGCTCGAACTGTATCTCCTGTTCTGATTGCCTCTGCTAATTTTAGGCTACTTTGAGTCGTATTTCTAACTAATTGAGCTATAACGTCTGTATCTAAAGGTTTATTGCTACCCTCAGCGTAAAGCCGTAGCTTTTCGAGTTCGTTGTATAGTAAGCGTGTATCATTTCCTACTGCTTCCACTAACATCTCCACACCCGAAGCCGTCAGTTTGACACCTACAGTTTGGGCAGCTTGATTGGTAGACTGTATGAGGGCTTCCGTCTTCCAAGGTGGGGTCAGAGAAAATTCTCGAAATTCAGCAAACTTTTTTAGGAGTTTGGTGGACTTGAGACGTTCATCAGGTTTGTTGCTGCTTGTTAGTAATAAGTAGGAGTTAGGAACAATGACAGGCAAAGTTCTCTCCAATTCAGAGAACAAATTTTCCGGGCATTGCTGGCAAATGGTACTATTTGTCAGCCACACCAAACGTCCACCTGCACCAAACGGAGGTGTCATGACCAGGTTTAACGCTTGGATCGGGGCATCTGTTTCATCAGTTGACAGTACAGTGTAGTTAAAACTAGCCCATAATGGATCGAGTAGGCGATCGCGCAGGAGAGAAACTTCCTTTTCTATGGCAAAATCATCCTCTCCCCAGTAAACATGGATTGGCATATCAAAAAAAGCTAAATACTTCTTAAATCACGTAGTGAAGTTGACTGGTGTTGCCTACAATCAATAAGCGTGAGAGTGCGAGGACATATAGGTTGGACGACAACTATCAAACTTACTTAAATAGAGTAGCGCGGATGACGCTGTTAGAAGCCTACAAAACCCAAATTCAGCATATTCAGGGATCTTCTAAATTTCAGCCGTTTCCGACTGGAGGTAGAAAAGCAGTACCTTTTCCCGGTTATACAGTCATTACCCCTCCCCAGGAAGAGGAATCAGAAAACACAGATTTCTACAAATATTTACAAAACTACCAAGAGGAACTTTTAAAGTTACCTGTCAACAACTCGGAATTGATTGTACCTATCCCTCCTGCTAGCTTTCATCTGACATTAGCGGATTTAATTTGGGATAGTGCTTACCGAGACGCTTGTGAAAAGAATCCAAAGTTCGACGAGCAGTTGCGATCGCTCTTCGCAGAAATTTTCCAACAGTACCAGCAATCAATAGTACCCCCGACTCAACCGATACGATGGCAAATGCAAGGGCTAACAGTTATGCCAAGAGCCATAGGTATTTGTTTAGTCCCCCAGGATAAGTATTCCTACGAGCAAATTATTAACTTTCGTCGCACAATTTATCAAAACTCCAATCTTTTGCCATTAGGAATTGAACAACACTATCACTTAACAGCACACGTTACCTTAGGATACTTCGGGGAAATTTCCCCCAATATAGACCGCGATCGCTTAGCTGACCTGTTCGATAACCTCAATCAGCAATGGATCGAAAATGCACCTACATTTCTCATACACCGTGCTGAGTTACGGAAATTTGACGATATGACCCGCTATCATCGGGAACCAGATTGGCCAATATTGAATTTTGGATGAGTTAGTTGATAGTGGTTACTAAGCAGTGACCAGTGACCAGTGACCAGTGACCACTATCTACTAACCACCAACCACTAACCACTAACCAAGTTCTAAAATGAATTTGCCCATGCATCCGATTATGGAGCAGAGTTTTGCAGTCATTGACAGCGAAATTGGCGACCATAATTTCAGCAGTGCTGAGTACGCTATTATTCGCCGGGTTATTCACAGCACTGCTGATTTTGAGTTCAAGCACCTCATCCAATTTTCCGAAAAAGCGATCGCAGCAGGAATTCAAGCTCTACATCGCCGTGTCCCAATCGTGACTGATGTGAGTATGGTCAAGCAAGGAGTTGCAGGATTAGTAGCCCAAACCTTTGGAAATCCTTTAATTAGTGCAGTGGAAATTGCCCAAACACCACTTCCAGGTAAAACACGCACTGAAACTGGTTTGTTGCAATGCTATAAAGAATTCCCAGAAGCAATTTTTGCAATTGGCAATGCTCCTACAGCTTTACTTGCACTTTGTCAACAATTGACAATACCTTCAGCACAACTTCCGGCGTTGGTTATTGGTGCTCCTGTGGGCTTTATTTCTGTTTTAGAGTCAAAAGCAGCACTAGCAAAGACTTCCGTACATCAAATTCGAGTTGAAGGACGCAAAGGTGGTTCTCCAGTTGCTGCTGCGATCGTCAATGCTTTGATTACACTGGCTTGGGATAGTTAGTGGTTGGTAGGGGCGCTCTTGCATTGCGCCCGTACAGTTGTGAGTGCTTCTAATCGAAACTCCACTTATCTGTAGCAGCGCGTGAGCTAATTTGCGACTCTGTTTCTTGAACCGGCTGTGACGGAGTTGCGGACTTATCATTCTGCTTATCCACCTCTTGCTTGTTTGTAACAGAGTGAATACCGTCTGCTCTTTTTACATCAACAACGTTTGTTCGTAATTGAGTTACATCTGTATATTGTGTAACATTTTGGTAAGTGGAAGCGCGATGGGTATTGACTTCAATAGGATTTTGTGTAACAGATGGTTGGGTGTAAGGTAACTCTAAAGGTAAAACAAAACGTCTTTTGTAATGCTCTTTGATACCTTGGCACCACTCTGCAATAATGTAATCCAAAATTTCAGTGCTAATTTCGGATCTGTGAAGCTTTTCTTGTAAATTCTGACGTAATGTGGCTCGATTCGCGACTCCTTCTACTTTAGATTCAAAAAAGTCTTTTGGATACTGCTCATATATTCCTGACAACAATATAGAGTGTACAACTACTTCTTTGTTGCCTGATATTATGTCTCGGACTATCAGCGTGTACTCAGGCATTTTTCTAATTGCTTGCTAGTGTAAATTTATCTATTATAACTTGAGAATTCTATTGGTTATAGTGTACAATAAAACAAATTGTCTGAATTATAAGTACTGCCGTGTCTAAACTTCAAAAACGGTATCTCTACTCTTCAGTGGTTATGGTAAGCACTTTTTTACTAGCAAGTTGTAATCAAACTGAGAGTACTCAGGCGCAGTGCCAAAGATTCACTCAAGTTATGCAAACTGTTGTTGACGAAACTCAGACAGTGAAGCAGAATTCAAAATTCGACAAAGAGGCGTTATCACAATTTATCAAAGTTACTGAAAAATCGGCTGATCAAATAATAAATCAATCAACATTTAACGACCAGTCACTAGTTAATTTTCAGAATCAGTTTTTTAACTTATATGACAGCTATACTTCTGCAGGGTCGAATCTTATCAAACCAAATAAGATAGCGACTAACCCTCAAAGTGGATACAATAGTCTGGATAAAATAAAACAATCTATTATAGAAGAGAAAAAAATATTAATATCTTTTAACAAATACTGTAATTCTTAAGGGTTGAAATATAGCGTTTCCTATTTATCTGCGTCCATCTGCGTTTATCTGCGGTTAATTCTTTCTTCTTGTACCTCATGAGTGTGGGAATCACTGTAATTGTTGATAACTCTTTCAGATTCAGATCTCAGTTGGCGACTCCACCACCAAAAGATAAGAAACCATATAATAGCAAAACCAAAAGTGCTTGCTAACACAAGAAGATAATCGTGCAAAGAAAGTTCAGCTTGAAATCCAATGTTATTCAGTCGAATGAGCTTTTCTAGAGAAGAAAAATCAAAGTTTCTTTCTTGAGAAAAAACTGTGACTATAGTTTTATACTGTGTTGCTTGTTTAGCATCTTTTTGTTGATATGTCACTTCATATTCTCGAAGCGTTTTAAAGAAGTTAATTAAACTATTTGCTATATCTTGAGAATTCGTAGAAAACTTATATAATCCTCCCGTGGCTTTAGCAATATCATTGAGTCTTTGCTCGTCAACAATAAATGTATTGATATCGGTAGAAGGAGAAGCATACTGATTATCAGTTTCTGTAATTAATTGCATCGCTTCAAAGATAAATTCTTCAGATGTCAGATTGGGTAGTTTACAGGTAGCGCTGACTTTATTAACTGTTAACTCAGTATCTTTGAGGCGACATTTGGTGCGATCGCGCAATTGCTGTAGAGTCTCTCCATAGCCTAGAGTGTGAACTGTGACTTTAGTACTATATTTTTGCAAAACATCTCTTAAACTCTCAAACTGCTGCTGTTCGCGTGAACGCTCAATCACATGATAGCCATCAGATAGTAAAATGACTGCTAGTCGAGAATCTGTTTTTTCTTGAGTTTGTAGGGAGTTTCCCTGAGTCCCTAAAAACTTTACAGCTTCTTCAACTGGTTGATAAAGATTTGTTGCAGCACATACATTCTGGTTGGCTAGTTCATCAATTTGACTGTCTAGATTGATATCTTTGATGTCGCGAAAGCTGTTTCTAATTATATTTTCGCTGACATCATATACAATAGGACACGTTTTTTTAGAATCCGAAAAGCCAAAGGGTACAAGAGCTATTTGATAAGGTAAGTTTTCCTTTCTGAGTTGTTGTAAAATCTCTCGTATTGCTTTGGTCGCTCCATTGAGTTTTCTAACTTTGGTAGCATCTCTTTGCTGCATGCTACCACTCATATCTAATAAAATAATAATATTGGCAGGATCGGGTTGGGAAAGTTCTGGTGAGACGACTTTATCTACAGGAAAAGTCGCTTCTTTTCCCTGCTCGTCAACGGTTTTTATTTGAAAATTCTCGCGATTAAGACCGGAAACAGGCTGATTTTCTAAGTCTAGTACTCTGACTTTTAAAATCACGCGATCGCCATCGGTTTTGTAATTATTGAGAATTTCTACAGAACCATTAGCAGCTAGTGTGGGAGTAGGGAATAGGGAGTAGGGAATAGGGAGTAGGAAGTAAAGAATAGGGAGTAGGGGGTAGGAGGTAGGGGGTGACGATCGCCGCACGTGGGGATCTAGCTTGTTATTGCGGATCGAGGAAGCGATCGTAGAAAACAAATCGATAAACTTTTTCAGCATCTGGGCTTTTAAAAGTAATAATTTGATTATGCCAAAGTGTGTATTCAGAAGTCTGCGATTTCTTTTTTGGTTGTGGGAAAATTTCAACGGCGTTTGTGCTATTGCAAGTTATCTTAGCATAGGGAAATTTGACCATAATTTCTGCACATTTGGGAGGGATTTGCGGAAGATAGATATCATCGCGATCGCCACCACCAATTGTAATAGGTTTACCATCTGGTAGTTGAATAGATAACCCTTCTTCAATGACATCCGGTTCTTTTGCATTGGCTCCTTCATTTGGTGGTTCAACAACAAATTGAAATGCGCCTCTTGGTGTTAATTTAGGTAAATCGCGGATCGCGCCGTTCTTAACTTCTTCCTCCAAGACCTTTGGATTGATAGATGCTAGCCCCTCACCTGCTCGTAAGGCTACTTGGTAAGTTGGGGATGTAGCAAAGCTGAGAAGTGCTCCCAAAATACAACCGAAAGCTAAGAACCCAAATGGTTCATGATATTGCTTGAGAAAATTGGCGTTGTGAAACA
This sequence comes from Scytonema hofmannii PCC 7110, assembly GCF_000346485.2. NCBI lineage: Bacteria > Bacillati > Cyanobacteriota > Cyanophyceae > Nostocales > Scytonemataceae > Scytonema > Scytonema hofmannii. Next base: position 1,967,935 of record NZ_KQ976354.1, on the reverse strand, counting down.
AGTTTTCCACAATCAAAGCCGCACTAAATCCTGCAATACTACCAAACAAAATTGTATTCTTAATGCGTTTAGTTCCTTTACTGGTTAAGCCTTCCGCACTTCGCGATCGCCAGCTTAAGCCTTCACATATACCTGTGGATAGTCCAATAATACACCAAGCAATGCGCTTGACATTTTCAGCTGTTAAGCCTTTCATTTCATAAAGAATAAAAGTAGAGATTGCTGCACATAAACCTGCGATCGCACTCCACAATATGGTTTTTAAAAAATAGCTGCGTAGTGTCTGAAAGTTATTTCTATACCTAGTAGGATTGCTCAGGAATATCTCTGTAGCTACCATTGTAATAGCAAAGAAAAATGCTAAAAAAGGTAATAAGATAAAGTCTGGTCTAAATGGCAAAGTTCCATCACCGATCTTTCGCACCAGTCCTAGAATAATTTGAGCAATATCCCAACTTATTAAAGCAGCAATAATGCCTGATAATATATATAGTAACAGTCTTTCAGGTCTCACATTTTACCTCTTATTTTCATAGAGTGGTAAGTTTTTTACACAAGCTTTAAATTCTTCTGATTGATTTTTTTTTGCACAGTTTTCTAGAGGTTGAAAGATTTCCCGATCGGGTTTTTTATCGTCAAGAGACTGTTTCAAGTAATTCATAATAGATAAGATATGTTGGTCAAGCTCCTCATACTTCTCTGCTCCTGATGTCTTAAGTTGTAAAGCCACGCTTCGATTGATAAATAAGTCTCTTATGTCCATATATGTTTGACTCTCTCTCAGATGATTTTTTTCAGCATCACGTGTTTCATTTTTCTGAAGTACACTGAGTTTATCCATTTCTCTAACGAGTAATTTCTTGAGTTCTGCTTGACATCTTTGTAATTTTTCTTTGTTTTCTGAAGATTGAGTGGTGTTAGTATCTAGATTTTCGCACTTCTCAATACTTTCTTTCAAAGATAAACGTGAAAAACTTGGCAAAGACTGAAATAGGTGGTTGGATAGTTTAGGAAAAAACAAAACCAAGAAAATGAGAACACTGAATATCAGAATAACCAGTAAAAAACGCTCTTGTTGTCTTCTCCGCTTATAGAATATTTCTTGTTTTTTTGACAGTCCCTTACCCTTCAAAGTTTTGTGTCTTCTCGTAGGATGATTTTGTCTGCTTGGAGAAGAAGCATCATGATTTTCATCTAATATCTCCTCTTGAGAAGCAACGCTCAAAATTCTATCTATCTTATTTTTATCCTCAGTTTTTAGTTTTGAGAAAACAGTATAGGGAATTTTGCCTTCACTACAGTGATAGCAAACAGCTGCTAACAAATTAACATCTAGTAGTTTCTTGTCGTACTGGTTGAGAAAAACTTTAATTGGATTCAGTTCAGTTTTCACTCGTTGAGAGAAGAGTTCTCCTAAATTTCTAAAATTATGTTTATTTGTAGTAACTTTCTCACTCAAAAAATTGTTTCTCAGTTTGATTAAAAAATCTTGTGTAGCTTGTCTGTCAAACAATTCTGATATATTATAAGGTGTACTATCTAGACATTCTAGAATCTTTGCAGCATACATATTGAAAGATTTAGACCAAATATTCTCCTTGTGAGTTACGAACAACCATCTACAAAGATTGTAAGCATTTTGATTCCCATATACTAATTCATTTAAGAGAACGGAAATTCCATCATAGATGTACTGAACAATAAATTCTCTTTGTATAGGCGTGCAAGATTCCAAGATTAAATTCTGTGTTTTAAAAGAAATTTTTGTCTGTTTTTGATTCCTTTTCTCTCGCAGCCAACTTAACCAAATAATAATGTTCTCTGGAATTAAAATAGGTAGAAGAGCATAATATTTCACCGATTCTGTTTGAGGATCTTCATCTTTCCTAAGATGCTTGACGTGTTGATTGTCTGCAACAAAAAATTTCTGCCAATCTAAATCTTTATTACTCCACAATATTTTGACAATAGCATTTGCTGTTTCTAAACTACGTCTTTCATTGGATGCACTGCGATCGCTTACAAACTCGTCTAGTGTCATCTCAATTGACTTTTCGTCTCCAGTCAAACGCTCTCTATCCGTTCTTTTGCTGATTTCCTTTTGTACAGGTGTTCCTAAAGGATTTACCTTGTTGACAATCTTTCTTGCTAATTCGCGCTCAATGGCTTGTTTTGCAGTTTCATCCTCACATGAAATAGCAACATACATTTCTGGAAAATTTAGCCTGCGTACATTCCAAGCCCATGCAAGAGGAAGTCCAGCTTTTTCTGCTTCTTCAGCAGCTTGAGTATGTAATTGGAGTGGGTTATCTCTGTTAAGTTCAGCTAATGTTAAAATGACAGGATAAATAGGATAATTTTGTTGGTCATTAGAATTAACATTATGACTGGAGAAATATTCTAGATATTCATTGCAAACTAACTTATCTCCTGTGAACGAGTCAGGATTCATCTTAAAGACAAAAGGATTCTGCAGCCACCAATTTAGTAAAGTTCCGACACCATCTAATTCTAGGTGTTGATTAATTTCAGAATTTCTATCTAGCCAAAAATAGCGATATCCAATAATCCCATCTCTTCCTTTATTATCTTTCCCCAGATAATTGGCAACTGCTAAAACACAGTAACGAGCATCTATAACTCTAGCAATCAGCGCTACTTCCTTCTTCGGAGGTGCAAAACCAGTGGGTATTCCAAAGATGTTCTGGTTGTTGTTGATATATTGTTGAATGGGAGCAGGTATTTCTCCGTCATAATTAGAACGGTCAATTGCATTTCCAAAACCACCAGATATCCAGCAACCATTTTCTAATACTTCACTAAAACCTCTAGAAAACTCGTAGATTTCAACTTCTGCATTGCGGATGTTTAAGGAAGACATAATTCAACCTCTACTATGCTTATCGCAACTGACGATCGTCTTTACCTGTTTGCAGCCAGTATATGGGAGCAACTAAACCAAAGGGTCGCCAAGCTTCTGGTTTGCTTAAAGTATATGCTTTGCTTCCCTTAACTTGCCTACAATTAGGTTGAAGTGTATCACCAATAAAGCCAAATGCAGAACACATGAAAAAGTTCATTGAACAACCCCAAGTTTTCCGCCAATTGTTTAAATTTGTGAAAGTGTGGGAAAATTTGAGTTCGGCAAACTCTTTAGGCTGATGGCGGTAAACATCATTTTGTTCGCCTTTGGTAAATACAACTGCAATTCTGTGTCTTTTCAACCTGCGGCGATTTCTCTGCAACCCAAGAATATTTCCTAGTTCTCTTTGTAAGTTAGCGATCGCCTTTGCATAATCTCTATCTCGTGTAGGAGTCGTGCTATCAAGCATAATCATGAGACCGACCACAGAAGCACAATCATTAAGAGCATCTTGGGAAGCATTTCCCACAATCAAATTCTCAATTAATTCTCCAGTCGGTGCTGTTATGGATATGTTTAGCCTGAGAGGTCTTCTTAAGATTGTTGCAATTGGATTCATGAAGAATTTCGGTTTCAGCTTGATAGAAAATCTACAGGAGTCAGCGTATTCACTTGCTGGCATTTCAATCCCATTTTTTAAGACATTTTCAGCATTGGCTTGGAGATGTTCGGCTCCATATCCATAGGGATCGACAGATAACACACGTCCTTCTAAGTAGCTTTCAGCTTGCAAACAGGTAGAGAGTGCTGCAAGGTAAGATGTTTTCCCTGCATCGCGAGTCCCAATCGTGCGGATATCACCACCTGGTAGGTTAAGAGGAGTTGCGCTGAGGAAGTTCAGATTAAAGAAATTCATTGTATAAATTTTCTCCTGTACCCAGCCAGTAAATTGGTTCAATTACACCATATGGATTCCAGTTCTCAAAATCTCGCAAGCGAGCGCGACACTCTAAATCAATTCCCTCTTCTTCACTATAAAATCGATTGGGTCGGGGATCGTATTTTCCTAAAATACCATAGGCTGAACAAGCAAAAAAATTAACTTTTTTCTTTAACCTACTTTTCAGTAAGTTATAAGTCCTAGGTAATCGAATTTTGAATAAGTCAGCTTCTGGATCGAGACGACCACCCCAAATTTCACCTCGTTCGCATTTAGACATGACAACAGCAACTCTCAAGGTTTGTATGGACTTTTGCTTGCTGTTCTCGTCGATGCGATCGCACAGCCATTCAAAAACTTTAAAATAATCTTCATCTTTGTCAGTTTGCCATTCCGTCAGCATAAACATCCAACGGTTGAGTCTGAGACATTGAGAGAGGAACTCGTAAACATCCTGTTCAAGTTCTTTCTGCTCTTTGGCAGATTTTGATTCGGGATTTATAAAGGCATTAGAAATCCGTTGAAAACGTTCTCCAGAAAGATCCTTTGCACTGAGTTCTATCTTGTTAGCTTGACGAAAGCGTTTAGCATTTTTAATAGTAATATCAAACCGATAATCGTATTCTGCGTTTAACTCCGTTGCAGGAGTTGCTTGTTTTTGTTGAAGAAAGTGTTCAATTATCTCTTTCAGTTTATCTATCTTCAATCCCCCGGCTCTAATAGTATTTCCTTCCTGCTTCTTTAATCCAGGAGCCAGCAAGGAAGCCAAGTAAGTTGTTTTACCTGAAGCTCTCGGTCCCATGATACACATTTCTAAATATATAGATTTGGTTGTCGGTATCATCTCTATCTCTCTTCATCTAAACTCAGATATGTTCCCAAGCTCAACCAAGGAATTTCTAGTAAGTTTCGAGCTTTCTTGGTAGTGATAAAAAAACTTAACTTTGAAGTACCACCTTGGCTAGCATTAAATTCTCGAATGACATCTTTAGCAACACCAAAATAGCGATTCATAATGCGATCTAAATAAGTGCTAAAATCATTACTACCGGAGGGATTATATTTCCATCTTGCACTCTCCTCTCTATAGTTACAAAAAAGGTCAGCTTTGTGAAGACAAATGAAAAAATGCTTGACCGAACGACAATTATTTTTCAGAGTTTCTAGATTTCTTCTGAGATTTTTGACCCAGACATCACGGGGATACAAATCCTCTTCTTTATTAACTTTATCAAGCGGATTATGTTCGGATTTCAAATACTCGTCTCTGACTAACTCTTGATACGGATGTAGAACTAAAATAATGTAACGAGCCTTCCCAATCTTTTGCATAAAATCTTGGTAAGCGCTCGGAAATTTATTCTGGGGACTCTCTGTGGCTTTTATATCTCCCCACAATTCCCCACGAGTATCGATGAGATCGACTGTAATGTCTTTAGGTCTTGGTAGTCTTAAATATAAAGAGAGTGAATGCAAATTGATAGGATATTCTGTGGGAAGTACTGTTCCATAGGGACTCAGTTGCTCTCTAAGTCTGCTGCAATCATCCTCATCAACAACAACATACCTCTCTTGGGAAGATGATTCGCATAAGCCCAAGATCATGCTGCTCTTACCAACTGCTTTATCACCAATGACAATTACGCTCATGAAATTGTACCTTCTGGCTCTACTCCCTACCCCTGAATTGGAAACCCTGTATAAGTCAGGAGTGTATCATTAACGATCCATTCCTGACGGGGAATATCTTTTAGATCTGCTTGTATAATTCGTCCAGATAAAAAGTGTAGCTGTTGATTGCGTGAACCCCGCAACACATCATCACTGGATTGTTGTTGTTGAAAAAGACCATCGATTAATAAATCGACGTGCTGTAATAGACGATCGCCTCCTTTTACCTGACCTGAGTGTAATTGTTCCAAGCGGTATCCCGTCCAACAAACTACTGTTTTACCAGCAGATTGAACAAGACTCGCTAATTCAGCTAAAGCGACTGCTTGCGCGAACGGTTCACCACCAGAGAAGGAAATACCAGCTAAATCCGGTAGTTGTTGAAAAACTTGCCATACAAAATCTACACTTACAACCTGATTCATGCGAAATTCCAGAAAGTCTGGATTTTGACAACCAGAGCATCGAAATGGACAACCCTGTACCCATAACACCATTCTCGTTCCAGGACCGTTAGCACAAGAACGGGGTAGCCACGAAGCTAAGTTTAATAAATACTCTTTTGTCATTGTTAATAGCTTTCAGTTTCTAACCGACGTTTGGGGGACTCTTGTACTTGTGGCTCAACTTTTAAAGTGGCTACTTCCTGCGCTGAATATACCTGTTTATATTCTTCTGGGACAGGTTGACCGTCTAAACTATCCCACTCTAAGTAATATCCTTGCTCTTGAAAGATTTGCAGTGCTTGTCCGGTTCTAGCAGCGCAGTGAGAAGTCTCTTCACGAGGTCCAAATAAATCGATTTGCTGTCCGTCAAATTGGACTCGCATCACTGTGTTAACTTTTTCTCCTGTTTCCGGATTTTTATGAGTTTCAATTTCTACAATAACGTCACCATCATCAATGCCTATAATTTGAGATTTGTAGTCAACTGTAGGAGTTTGCCATGCTTTCACTATATTTTCTGCTGCTTCCCAAACTCTATTCGCCTGCACTTCTGCTGTGGTAATTTGTTGATGAATTGCTAGCAAATCTGGTTCACTCAATGGGCGATCGCTCTTATGTATTTGCTCAATCTCAGCTTCTAATTCTTGAAGGAGCATTTTTGGCAAACGGTCTTTTATGTTATCCAGTCTTGCTTGAGCATATTGGGTTTCAGATTGCTGTTGCGATCGCAAGTGCTCAAATGCTTCTATCCGAGCGTTATCCAGTGCTTGTAGATGAACTTCTGCTGCTGTAACATCTCCAGAATCAAGTGCTTGGTCAACAGTTTTTAGAGCTTGTGACACTGTTAACTCATCTAGTAACTCCCGCTCTATCAAGCTTTGATACTCTTCCCGAATTCTTGGCAAACGAGATTTTTGTTCGCGAATTTTGATTTGTAAATCTCTGGATTTTAACTCTGCATCGTTGTTGACAAGCACATTTGTAAATCTTGGCTGAGAAACTGTCTCAGGTAATTTCACTATCGTCTTTTTCCTAGGATAAGAACGTCGAGCCTCAACAATTTGGCGTTGGATTTCTTCTTCTTGCTGTAAGGCTTGTTCTCTTTCTCTGCGAATTCTTTCTTGATATGCTTGAGCGGATTTAGCAGCCATAACGACCGCTGCTCTTGTTGCTCTCACACCTGATGCAACAACAGAGCCTGCTACAGACACTCCCGTTGCGACTGCTTGTGTTGCTAGTGGTGCAATACCTGATACTGCAAATGTCTTTGTCCCACTCATTTTCTAAACTTCCAAATTTATATAAAAGACTTATAAAATCAGTTGATTTAAAAAACCTTCTTCAATCGATGAAGCTGGCAATCCTCCGCCATCTTCCAAAAGTTTTAGATACTTTTGCAGCAATCTTTGCATATTACTAGTCCGATATTGAGGATTAATTTTTGATAAAGCTTGCTCCCAATGACTATCAGTTGGTGTACCTTGAAAACCTGCCAAATATTTTGTTTCTTTAACTAATTTATCTAACTCAGCACCAGAAAAACCTGATGTTCGGCTCACTAATTCTTCTAAAGCAGAACGATTAATAGGTAAGAGTTTATGTGTTTGAATACATTTCTGAATTATCTCTATTCGTTCTTGAGTATTTGGTGGCATAACGATGAATATTTCATCAAAACGACCAGCCCGAAAAAGTTCAGGAGGAAGCTTTTCTCTGTCATTTGAGGTCGCAATGAAAAATATAGGATATTTATGATCGTTCAACCATGATAAGAAAGTCCCAAATTGACGCGTACTTACTCCAGAGGTGTCAGTCCCTGTACCAGAAAAAGCCTTGTCAATTTCATCCATAAACAAAATATTAGGAGCAGAGGCTTCGATAGCTCTTAAAGCTTGGAACGTATTACTTTCCGACTCACCCACAAATTTAGATTGGAGACGGGAAATTTCAAAGTTAATTTGTGGGACACACCATTCTTGAGCGATCGCTCTAGCGATGAACGTCTTACCACAGCCAGGAAAACCTTCCAGTAAAATAGCCCGTGGGCGCATTTCCGGTTCTAAATCCTGCTCAAACCAAACTTTACGACTCTCAATCCAAGCTTTGACATTTTCTAGTCCACCTACACCTTTGAGACCTTCTCCTTGAGGAGCGTAATATTCTAAAACACCTGTTTTTCTGATTTCCTGCTTCTTAACTTCTAGCAACAATTTCCCCGTAGCCTCTGGTTTTGACCACAATACACGGGTACTAATTAACCGAGCTGTTTGAATAGCTGCTTGTAGTGGTATACCTTGGGCGAGTTCAGCAAGTCGTTTTGCTTCTGCTTCTGAAAGTTCATACTTCTGTGATGCAACACTGAAGACCTTATCGTAAAGCTCCTGTCCTGTCGGTAGAGGTAGATCGAGAATATGAACATTATTACGAAGAATTGTGGGAATCGACCAGTCTGCACCAATAACAATCAATGTCATGCGTGGACGGGGTATCCTATCCTCAATCTCTAGGAGTAATTCTTTTAATCTACGTGCTATTGAACAATCATCAGAGCCGATTAAAGCTGACCAATCAGGAAGAATATAGGTATACTGTTTATCGGGATTTGCGATCGCACACTCCTGTAACTGTCTCTGTAAAGTATCGAGAGCTTGAATAACAGCACTGGTATTCTCAGACGATGGATTCGCTAACTGCTCCCACCGTGTTTCATCAGAGCCTTGAATAGCTGATAAACGTTTTTGAAAACCAGTTTTGCTATCCCATCGACACAGACTTCCTTCCTTAAGGTTGACCCGATCGACACACTTGTCGTGAGCTAGAATGGCACATCGAACAGCACGGTTTTCTTCAGACGAACGTAAAAAAATCAAAGAATACCGCGATCGTAAAAGATCCCGGAGTTCCAGCAAACATTTTTCATAGAGGCGATCGGCAGGAATGTTATCCCATTCTTCTTGAGGGTTAGGGTAAGCACTCATCACTTTTGACACCGATCTTTAAACTGGCTCTTTTAGCTATGATAGCACAAAAGCTACTGAGAATAAAGAAATCCGGAGTTGCTGAATAACAGTATGAAATACCCTCATCCCCAACCCTTCTCCCAAAGGGAGAAGGGAGCGAGAATTCTTGTCCCCTCTCCCTTTGGGAGAGGGCTAGGGTGAGGGCAAATCTTATCCGTTCCACACAACTAACAACTAACCACTAACAACTAACCATTAACCTTATTCTGATAAGCAATATAAATTGCTTCCAATAAAATATCAGGGGAAGTACTTTCTGGTATTGTCTCTAAGTGAAGAATTGCTTGAACATCTTTAGCAAGCCGCAAAGCGACTGAAGCCCTTGCTTTTGCAGTCATAGCACCTCGTCTGTGCAAATATTCTTTAATCACAGCAAAATCATCTGGTAACATGACTGATAAATCGGCAATTTGTAGCAATTTATCTGCTTCTTGCTTCGCCTGTTCTGATAAAGTAAAAGTTCTTGATGCCGTCACTGTTTGATTTTGAATCACAATTGTGCCAGCAGCTAAATCTCCCAGACGCTTTTCACGTCGAGCAAACATAATCAGAAAAGCACCAATAAATAAAAACTCGTCAATCGGTCTTAGCAAAGCACGTAATGTTGTTTGTGGCAATCCTACAGGTCTACCATCATCTCGGACAACTCGAATCTTGGCAACTCGTTTACCAGGAGTTTGACCTTGCCAAAGCGTTTCAAAAATCACAAAGTATCCTGCATAAATAGTAAACCCAATGAGGGATGCGATCGCAATCAACCAAAGAGCAGCTTTGCTACCAAAAATAGATGTCCATAGCTCATTCAATTGAACAGAAACTGTTGTCCATATGATAATTAACGCCACCATAATTGCAGCTAGAACGTGATAGTCAATCAGTAACGCCCAAGCTCGATTGCCAATACCAGCGAGAGTAAATTCGAGTTCTACACTTTCTGGTGTACGAAATTTTACACGATTAAATATATGCATAAGTCATTTGTCATTGGTCACTGGTCACTGGTCACTGGTCACTGGTCACTGGTTACTGGTCACTGTTTTCCCGTATTCTTAAGCCTAATCCCTCGCGACGGCTTCGCAAGTCATAGTAAATCACTGCTTTAATTGATTGCCAGAATGGGACTACCAAAGCAGCACCTACCAAAGTAATAACTAGACGTAACAAAGATAAGAGTATGGCGTAGCCTGGGTTATCTTGAGCTAAAGTCTCTACTATTCCTTGAATAATAGCACTGGCAAAAGTGAACGGAAGCTGTATAGGAAAGGTAATCAAATAGGCGACAAATAAAATTGCTGCAATTCGCCACACATTTCCTTTTGTTAATTCCCAACTACGGCTAATAGTTGAAGTCCCATCAACATTATCTTCAACGGCTAGTGGAATTTCAACAAGGCAAAACCGGGCTTGTATCCACAGCAGAGCTACTATAAAAACTGGCAGTAAAATAAGTGTTAACAACAGAATTGTCAAGACAATCGTAGGATTAACAGTTGCACCACTTGTCTGACTTGCAACAAAGATCCCAGTTAAAATTCCAGCAAAAATAGCAAAGGGTATTATTATAACTATAGCCAACCCTATACCAATGGCAAACATTAACAAGCCCATAATTAAAAACTGCCACAACCGGGAATTTACAAAACGACGACCACTCTCAACGCTTTCTGGTTGACTGACTAATTCACCAAATGCCAAACGGGATATTAGAGCCAAAGTCGCCGAACACTTTGCCCAACCATAGACAGGTACAAATATCCATAAATAAGCAACAGATGCAAGCGTAAGATAGGACTTAAGATGAGAACTGTATAATTTCAGCCCTGCACTGACAACATTACCAAGACTGAGAGGCTGAATGGGGCTGGGAGAACCGGGATTATGGGACATGATTCTAAAGACTCTTATCAAGTAGAGCAGTGAATTTGAGGCTATCTTAGGTTAATTAATACTTAGTATTCCCAAACTTTATGAATATTCAACGTTGGATTGCTCGACGAGAACCCAATTGGCAGCGTCTCGACGTATTGTTAAGCCAAGTAGAGAAAAAAGGTTTAAAATCGCTGAAATCTAGTGAAATTAGAGAATTAGCAAGTTTGTACCGTTCGGTTGCTGCAGATTTGGCACGCGCCCGCACTCAGCAGCTAGGTAACACAATACTACAAAATCTACATTTTTTAACAAATAGAGGCTACGCACAAATTTATCAAGGTTCGCGCCGTCAGGAATGGCAAGCAGTGGTGCAATTTTACCGTTGGGGACTACCATCGGCGGTGCAGCAAACATTTCCCTACATTGCTGCAGCTTTCGCGACATTCTTGTTAGGAGCCTTAGTAGCTTGGTGGTACGCATGGCAAGATCCAACTTTTATGTCTGGTGTAGTCCCAGAGAGATTAATCAAAATGGTGCGAGACGAGCGCAAATTGTGGATGGGGTCGATAGTTGGTATTGAACCTTTAGCTTCAAGTGGTATTACGATCAATAACTTGTCGGTATCTTTTGGTGCTGTTACAGGTGGGATGACAGCTGGATTGTACACAGCTTACTTAATGGTGTTTAATGGCTTGTTAATTGGAGCTATTGCTACGCTTGTGGGACAAAATAATCTGGCATATCCATTTTGGGCTTTTGTTTTGCCCCATGGATCTTTAGAGTTACCTGCAATCTTTTTAGCAGGTGGGGCAGGTTTTTTAATAGGAAGAGCCATTTTATTTCCCGGTAAATATCGCCGCGTGGATGCTCTCAAGTTTTATGGTTCTAAAGCAGTACAGTTAGTTTTTGGTATTGTACCAATGTTAGTTGTTGCTGGTATCATTGAAGGATTTTTCTCTCCCAATCCCTCTGTGCCAGATCCATTTAAGTATGTTGTAGGAATGGGATTATTTATTGGTTTAGTAGTCTATTTCAGCCGTCAGCAAAAGGGTTTATAATGGGGAGAATTGCTTGTAGTCAGATGAAACAATAACAATATGTAGGTTGGGTTGAGGAACGAAACCCAACAAACTCTGCAAAATGTTGGGTTTCGTTCCTCAACTCTGCAAAATGTTGGGTTTCGCAAAGCCTCAACCCAACCTACCAATCTTTCTAACCGAGCAGAAACCCAACAAACTCTGCAAAATGTTGGGTTTCGCAAAGCCTCAACCCAACCTACCAATCTTTCTAACCGAGCAGCTCATAATCTTCAAATCTAACCCTTCTTTCCGACAACGAATATCGTAGTAAACAACAGCTTTGACGGACTGCCAAAAAGGCATTGTCAAGATTCCTGTCACTGTATTTAATACAAAAAAAACTAACACACCTAAAAGTGAATCATTGTCAGGGTTATCTAAGAAAGACTGAAAGAATATCCCTAAAACTCCGCCTATAAATAAACTACAAACAAACCAAGATAACGTAAGTATAGGGAATGTTATCAATCCAGAAATCAAAATAATTCCTAAAATGCGTCTGATGTGACCTCTGGTAAGCTTCCAGCTTTTACTAATGGTTTGAAAGGGGTTTATCTTATCTAAAATTAAAGGTATATCGGTAACAAAAAAGTAAGTATAAAACCAAAAGGGACTAATGTATATAGCTGCAATTGTTGGTACTATAATTATGATAAAGAAAAAACTAATAAACGGATTATTAGAAAACAATGTTGGCGAAGAGCCTATGACAAAAGAAATAATTAAAAACAGGCTTCCAGCAATTAGAGAAGATAATATGTAAAATATGAAAAACAGTATAAAGACTGACAAAGTAACGAGTATAGCTGTTAATAAAAATTTCCAAAAGTTACGATTTACTTGAATTTTTGCAGATTGAATGGTTTCTGGATGACCAATTAAATTTTGAAAAGCTAAACGAGATATTAGACCAGCGATCGCATAAAATTTAGCCCAACCGTAAATAGGAACTAACAACCATAAATGTGCAGTGAATGCTAATTTTAAATACAATTTTAAGTGGAGGCGGTATAAGTAAAAACCAAGGTTGACAACATTGCCGATACTAAGCTGCTGCATTCAATTAAAATTCAAACAACCAATAATTCATCATAACCGTTGCAGCAAATCCTCGCGACTGGTATCGCCAAGTCATTCTTGACTACGTATAAATTCTACATCTGTACTTGACTTGAAGCTTGAGGAACTACAAGTACGGAATTGGTTGTATTTCCAATACTCTGCAAATTTTCCTCTTTGTGGGGCTTACTTGGCAATGTTATTTCATCAGTAGAGGTGGTGACACCTTGTGAAGCAGTGTTATCATTACCTGGAGTTATTGCTGTCTTCTCTTCTATAAAAAATGCTTCTTGGGGTGGAACTGACAGAACTTCAACTTCTCCAGCACGTGCTTGAGTATTTGTTCCTAGTGAAAGAGATAGCGCCAACGAAATCAAGCCTAACTTCACTAAGTTGCAGGTGTTGAATTTGGTTTGTTCTGCTAGAAGGTTTTTCATAGGATTCCAGTGTAGATAATTCAGTGCGGTTTATTAAATTCAATCTATCTGTATCTACACTGGGACTTTCTGCCGTTTCGGAAAGAATACTGAGAGCACACGTAAACTTTATGAATGTAAAATCACAGTAAATTGCGTGCTTTGAGTCCTAAATATCTATCAACTAATTGGTTACTTATTTGACTTGCAGGCGCATCAAGTACCAAGACCCCTTTTTGTTTAAGCTGGGCAAATGCGACTTGTCGTTGTGCTAATAAATCTAGGGCGACAGCACGGGTATAAGCAGCCGTGACCTCACTTTCTGGTGTATGTGCTATGCGGTCAACAAGAGGATCGCGCAGGGTGACACAGAAGGGTAGATAGCGGGGTGCTAGTCTGGTGAGTGCTGCAAGGAGTTCTACAGAAGCAGTCACATCAACTAAATCGGTAATGACAACCACAAGACAACGCCGAGATTGCTGCTGCACAACACTCGTGACTGCGCCTACATAATCAGATTCTAGTAATACGGGTTGAATGGGAGTGAGGCGATCTATAAGATGGCTCAAGTGATGTTGACCCCTTTCTGAGGGTATCCACAAATGCATTTGACGGTCAAATACCCCTACACCAACACGATCGCCTCGCTGCAATCCTGCTAAAGCTAGGGATAAAGTCGCATTCAAACCCCAGTCAAATCTTTGTAAACCTTGTACTCGTGCAGTCATTAACCGTCCTCGGTCAAGCAGAATAAGCAAAGTTTGTTCTTGTTCTGGTTCCAAAACCCTAACTAGAGGCGGTGTATTGCCATGAGTCCCTACGCGACGGGCTGTGGCTTTCCAATCAATAAATCGCAGATCGTCACCCATCCGGTAGTTACGCAGTTCGGCAAACTCAGTACCAATACCTAGTTGGCGGGATTGACGGTTGACTCCAGAAGATTGTAGTGTCAGGCGAATGGAAAGCGATCGCAACCCCACCAAATCGGGATAAACTTTAACTTTCAAACTGTGAAGAATCTTTCTATTATCCCAAGCTAAACCCCAAGCACCGAGTTGTCTAACTTGGATATCACCCCAAGGAAACTCTCCACGTTGACTTGGGTGAACCGTATAAGTGAGTTCTTGAGTGTTGTTACTGGGGACGGTGGTATTTAGGAGTGGTACAGACACCCCAAATTCAGTTGGGTAGAAGTCGCGGATTTGAAGAGTTGCTGTGGCTTTTCCCGATCTGACTTTGAGTAAAACTGGGTTATCCCGCCCAATAGACAATCTTGATGGTAACTCCCGCGTTACCTGCACTCGATGGCGTCGTACTTGCAAACCATCGACAAGCATCAACACTAGCACCGCAAAATCAAACAGCAAAGTCAACAAGATGCTGTGTGGAATGCCAAGAAAGATGGCGATCGTTGGTGCAAGCAAAATTCCTAATATTAATAAGAAATAGACTTGTTTTGAGGGAATCATAAATGCTTAGTTTAGAATATTTCCGAAAAGTTTTGGCGAATATAATTCACTACTATACAGGCAAAGTCCGCCTACGCGGACTCACAGAAAATGTAGTTGTCTTCGGACTCCTCGTCTGGTATCTGCTTTCGTCTCTAATTTATGTTAAGTTATGTAAATCTAATTTTTGCTAGACTCAACTAAAATAATAATAGACCTTCCAAAATTTCAGAAGTTATCTGAAGGTGATTAGGCATTTTTCCAATATATAGGTAATCATATTGTTGATTCTTGGAACAGTGTCCGTGTAGAAATTCTCCAAAAAGTAAGCGTTCTCTAAGGAAATCAACAAATTTAATTTCATTACCATCGTCAGATATAGTACAGTCTGCTTTAGCCATACCAACCTCAAACTTCATTGGCTCACAATTACTCATAGTCATACCAACTGGTAAGAATTCTACAGTCAAAACCTCTGGGTCTATTTTGTTTTGAAGGTAATAGTTGCGAGTCCAGTCATCTACCTTTCCTTCTCTCCAATCTTGCTTAAACTGTTCCTTTGATTCTAAAACTTCTGTCAAGCTTTCTTCTAAACTCAAAAAGGTAATTCCTTGCATATACCAACGTAGTTCATCATCTAAACGAACAGACTTACTTAAGCAATTGGAAAAGCTGACCGATATCAAATTTGTGTCAAGAGACTCAATTAAATCTTTTGATATAGGTTGTGACGCAAACAGATTGATTGAGTGAACACATTCATACCAAGCACGAACCGAAAATGGTAGTGTTCCCCAGCTTTGTTCAAAATCATCTAATAGTTGTAAGCTACGGGAGTGAACTGGAACAAATACCCGTTCTGAATCTGAAAATTCAAAACCTAATTTCCTGAGCCGAGGTGTTATTATCTCTAAATTCAGTTTAACACGCCTCATCGTCTCACGTGCAACAGCTAGAGCATCAGTCCTCACAGACGGCTCAATAATTTCACCTAATTCTTGAAGTTCAGACCAAACACTTTCGCGATCGCCGATTAAATAACGAGAATAAAATGTTTTTTCTATCATCTAGAAGCACAGTTAGTAATGATTAAGTTTGTGATAGTAGAATAGAATAGTCTTGTGGATGTTGTAGCTGGTGTGGATGGAATATTTTCGTCTCCATGTACTATATTTAAAATAAACAGCTATCATGCAGTATCAAGTTTTTATTCAGAATCAATCCGAAGAGCATTTTGTAGCATCTGTTGTTGGGATACCAAATTTAACTGTTGAGGCTAGCACGGAAGAAGAAGCAATTTTCAAAGTGAAATCCTCTCTAGAAGCAAAGTTAGCAACGGGTAAGTTTGTGACCATCGAAGTAAATTCACAAGAGCAAGCACATGAAGATAAACCGCAAATGAGGTACGCGGGAATATTTGCTGACGATCCAACATTTGATGATTTTATGGAGAAACTAGCCGTCATCCGTAAGGAGTCCAATGCAGTAGATGAATGATGACAATTTATATTTTAGACACGGATCATCTTAGTCTCTACGGACGGAATCACCCAACAGTTATCGCAAGACTCTTGGCTGCTCAGGTACGACTAACTACGACTGCAATCAATGTTGAAGAACAGTTAAGGGGTCGTTTGGCTCAAGTTGCTGAAGCCAAGGATGGAGCTACACAGTCCAGTGCTTACCAACGACTTGTAGAAACGGTTATGCTACTGTCTGAATTTAATATTCTTCAGTATGATGCAAAATCTTATGAGATTTACCAAGCGCTTAGAGCGCAACGGATTCGCATCGGTACTCAAGATTTACGCATCGCATCGATCGCACTAGCTCATAACGGTATTCTTTTAACAAGAAACCTACAAGATTTTGAGAAAGTTCCGGGATTAACCATTCAAGATTGGTCAATTTAGTTTTGCTAATCTATAGGTTATGATTAACAGAAAAACGCAGGTATTACTGTTTACCTTGGAACTGGAACCTTATTCAAAATTGAAGAAATAACTGCATCAATTTGTACCCCATCTAGCATTGCTTCTGGTTTAAGAATAAAACGATGGCGCAACAAAGGAGGTGCAACAGATTTTACATCATCAGGTGTGACAAAATCTTTTCCTGCCAAATATGCAGCTGCTTGGGATGTTTGTAGCCAAGCACCCGCCGCACGAGGTGATGCACCTAATGTGAGATCGGGATATTGTCGCGACGATCTTACCAAGGCTAAAAGATAATCAATGGTCACCTCAGAAACTTTGACTTCTCTAACAGCTTGTCGTGCTTCCAAAATTTGCTCTACAGTTGCAACTGGTTGCAAGCGAGAAATATCCATTCGTCGTGCGGCAAATCCTGCTTGACGATTGAGTAACATCTGCTTTTCTGCAGCTTGATCTGGGTAATCGACCACCAGTTTAAATAAAAACCTATCCAACTGGGCTTCTGGTAATGGATACGTCCCTTCAAACTCTAGGGGGTTTTGCGTTGCGATCGTCCAAAATAAATCTGGCAAAGGTAAACTTTCACCATCTAGCGTAACCTGCATCTCTTCCATTGCTTCCAACAGTGCTGCTTGCGTTTTGGGAGGAGTACGGTTGATTTCGTCTGCAAGCAATATTTCAGTAAACACTGGTCCCTTTTTTAAACTGAAACTGCGGGTTGTTAAATCAAAAATATTTGTACCAGTGATATCAGAAGGTAAGACATCGGGCGTCAGCTGAACGCGGCGGAATTCAGCTTGAATGAACTGTGCCAAGACTTTGACCAAAAGAGTTTTCCCAGTTCCCGGTACTCCTTCCAAAATAACGTGTCCACCTGCTAGCAGTGCCACCAATAACTGCTCTATTAGGGTAGATTGACCGACAACAACTTGATTCAGTTCGTGGTTAAGGCGATTTAATACAGGATTGGTTGAATTCATTTATTGATACAAAATTAAACAAAATAGAAGAATTATCTGTTCGTAAAGAACTGACACAATGCTTATCTCACATAAGCATACCGATTTTTGTTATATGTTAGGAGTAGGTTAATTGGCTACTCTTTGGCTACTCTATAGTTATATAGCAGTCCTCAATCATTAATGAAAAGTTAGATCCCCGAGTTCTTGGAGAAGTCGGGGATCTAGGTACAGTCAATTGTCACAAATCAATATTGAATTATCTGACCAGTGTCTGGTAAGTATTCATCCACTATCTCATCGCAATAAATAGTCCTAATATCAATTTTAGAGTTATCTTCGTGTACTATTTCTATTTGATATACAAAAAAATCTTCAGAGTTGATAAATACATCTCTAAGTTCGACCGTACCTTTTTTTTTATTTGGAAGTCCCTTAAATGGTGAAAAGTTACCCAAACTGATTTGAGATGGAATACACTTTTCGTTTTTAACGATTCTTAACTAAGATCTGCTGCCTTAGTATTTTCCATTTTTCCAACCAACTGACCAGTTCCTTTTCACTCAAGCGACGTTTTTGCGATTGTAAGTTTAACACTTCATCTAATTCTGTAGCAGCAACCCCTGTTTGTTGTACCCAAGCATTAACTAAACTGGGACGATCGAGTAATTGCTGTCCCAAGCCCAAAGCTTTTTGGAGTTGCAGTTGTTCTTCTTTCCCAACCATCTCCACTACAAAATCCCTAGATTCGGCTTTTTGTAAAACTCCTGCTAACGCTTGAATATAAGCTTCACTGTTATCAAGAATGGGCGTCTCTAAGACGACTGCTTTACCAAAGCGTCGGTTTTGTCCCCAAATCAGTACCAGTAACAGTACACCTCCTTGGACGAACGCTGGCATTAAGGGGGTTTGTGCTAAGTAACTCCATATGTCCCCTTTGCCTTCTTGTTTCCTAACACTGGGTTCTTTATAACCGTGAATGTACTCGTCTACAAATAATAAGTTACCTTTCTGGCTGACTAAATTTGCTAAATATTGGAAATTCTCTGGATTATCTTGGTAAGCATTAGCACCTAAGTAGGAAGGAATCACAAAAATTGCTGTTCCTTTACCGTAATTTTCTTCCCACACAATTGCACCAAAGCGATCGCCCAAACTAACTTTTTCTCCTTTATTAAATGGGTGTCGCCGTCGTGTATCAATCTTGACTTCACCAGCCGAGGATTCTTGCTTTGTGGTAAATTTTGCAGCTGTCACGGGTTCGCGCACTCCAACAATGACTAAGCGATTCCCTTTTTCTACCCATTCTTGCTCGTCACTATATAAAAAGGGCTGTCTTTGATAACCGCTTATTTGCACAAAAGTGACTGGACGTTTCTCGGTATCCAAATCGCTAAAAGGTTTTTGCCAGCGTTGGATGCGAATTCCTCGACTTTCCATATAAGCATACCAAGCCCCATATCCTTCGGGATAACGGCTGTAAGTGGAACCACTATTATTTTTACTGGTTGTTGGCGCTGATATAAAGGTTAGTAATACAAGTATACCTAATACCAATCCGCCAATCCAAACAAGACGGTTTGAGCGTTTCATATTAAATGGTTAGTGGTTAGTGGTTAGTGGTTAGAAGGCAATTAGCCATTAGTCATTAGCCATTAACTCTTGATAAGCTTGTTGGCAATGCTCGTAATTCTCAGAGTTTACATCCGCATTGCTAAAACATAATTGCTCGTGAGTGGTAATTAAAGTTTCATATGGTTGTACGGGGGTTACAGACATTTGTAGCAATTGTAAATACTCCCCGTCTGTACGGCTGGGCTTGTGGGGAAGAACTCCGCGCTCGTGTAAATGCTGTAACATGGCGAAGTATAAACAGCGACAAGCTTCACGATGGTTTCCCTGTCGAGAAAAGTCTTGCGATCGCGCTAACCATATCGCGACTGACATCTCGCTTTCTTTGCTTTTACCACTAGAACTACTTGAATGACTGATTCTGGCTAACCAAGAATAAAGATAGGGGCTGAGTTCTCGCCATAACCGCCAACAGACCCATAGTAAGAATAAGCTGAGTAGTAGCCAAAATATGAAGTTTAGTATGTCAAACAACCAAGGGCTTATTTGCCATCCATTAGGTAGTTCCGGTTTAAATTGGAAGCCAGAAAACTGATATTCTATCCATTCTCCAACTTGTTGTTGCAATTGGGAGAACTGCCAATTCCAACTTGTTTTTTCAAAAGAATCTAAGGACATAGAAAAAGAGGGGGGAGGGTGTAGGGGCGCAAGGTATTGCGCCCATACTAACTTTCCGTCCTTTTTATCATGACCGACCCAAGGACGACAAGCAGCGCACCAGTTGCCAAAAATCCTAAATCCCAAGCTAGCTGGTGCAGTCCGGGTTTCACATGATGAATGCCTAGAATATGATGGTCAATGACGCCTTGAACGCACCCCAACCAAATCAATAGATTATGGTTGAGGAATCTTGCGCTACGAAACCCGAAGGCTTCACAACGTTTCCAGGTATACTGGCGTCCTCAGTGAGTCGTGGGGAACTTTTGCCCTCGAACACCCTAGAAAAATTAGCAATTCCTAAATAGATAATTGCTGCATAATGGTCGTGCCTCTACGAAACTTCGCTTTGCCGTACCAATATTATTTTACTACAATGTTGCTCCGCTTTTTATACTAGCTTCGTTAACCCCGCCTAAAATGTAGATATTTTTATAGTATTTTTAGGCGGGGACTGCACGAGCGCATCTTTGTTCAACCAAATTGAACAATCCAGCGCCAAAGAAGATCGACCCAAAGTAAAGGTTGAATGACCACGGAACATCATCGCGTCCTCCAGCCTTCCACAGCAAAATCACTCCTATCACGGTCATTATCCAGTCAAAAGCATGGAACAAACCATCCCAAACCGTGTTTATATCTATATTAGAGACTGTGGTTGGAGGTCGAACACTGCTTAACATATGATGCCATTGGAGAATTTGATGCAGGACTATGCCATCAAAGAACCCACTTAGCCCCAAACCTAGAAAAATTCCAGCAACAATCAACGGTGTGCGATCGCCTTTGGCGCAAGCTGTACCCAGCTTATCGCTTTTGGCGCAAGCCGTACCCGGCTTATCGCTTTTTTCGCTTTTTGCCTCCATCCCTCACCTCATATCATCTCATTGCTCCTCAGCATAAAACTGTCTTCCAAACTCCATCTTCTACCCAAAGACACTTACTTCAGAAGAATTGAAATTTACCCAGTTCTTGCTAGTATCTACAGTTAGGGAAGAAAATAGAGGCATAAAAAAGCAATTTTCATATGACTATTTATTTTTACAAGGTTTGGCAGCCTTACGGTTGTTTTTCTAATTTTTCGTTTCACTCCATCCAATTTGATGGCGTTTGCTGGTCTACAGTTGAGCATTATTACCAAGCTCAAAAGTTTGTAGGAACACGAGACGCGGTAGCTATACCTCTCATTTATGCTGCTGAAACACCAGAACAAGCAGCAGCATTGGGGCGCGATTGTTCTCGCCAGGTTCGTCCTGACTGGGAGATAGTGAAAACTCAAGTGATGAGAGAAGCCGTCCTCAAAAAGTTTCTAACTCATGCCGATATTAGAGAAATTCTTTTGGCCACAAGCGACCAACTTATTGTAGAAAATTCTCCTACCGATTATTTTTGGGGCTGTGGAGCCAAGAACACAGGTCAAAATTATCTTGGTAAAATCCTAATGAGCGTGCGTGAAGACCTCCGTACTTTACCGTCCTTGTCAAGGATTTCGGAATCTTTGAGATTTGAAGTTTCAAATTGATCCTTCCCACCTATCCGGTAAAACTGGGGCATTTCACGGTTCGCGGGAAGTAGTCATTCTTCTCACAAATCTTTGATTAACAAGTCCAGAGATTGTACCCGTAGGTATATATTAATCTTGGTGCAATTATTCCATATTTTGGCAAATCTCATGAAACAGCTCCTCAACCAAGTATGTAATTTGAAAAATAGTATCAAATTGCTATTTCTGCCACTTGTGATGGTAGTTCTCGCTTCTTCTCTGTTTGTTATGCCTGCTTTGGCTACAAGTGTGTATCAAATACCAGATATCACACCTGGTAGCACTTGGGTTGTCGATCAAGGTGAAGTTATCAGCCGTTCCAACGAAGGCAAGATTAGCAGCGCTTTTGAGAACTTGGCAAAACAAACAGGAAATGAAGTCAGATTTGTTACAGTTCGCCGTCTTGACTATGGTGAAACTCCTGAAAGCTTCACAAAACAACTATTTGAAAGATGGTTTCCCACAAAAGAGCGCTCGGCAAATCAAACACTACTGATGATTGATACCTTAACTAACGGTATCTCAATCGTTACTGGTGACAAAGTACAATCTTTGATGTCAGATGACATTGCTAAAAGTGTAGCTTATGAAACTTTGACAGCACCATTACGGGACGGCAACAAGTACAATCAGGCGTTTTTAGATGCAAGCGATCGCTTAGTCGCCGTCCTATCTGGCGAACCCGATCCAGGACCACCCCAAATTGCTGAAAAAGTACAGGTAGAAGGCACTTTCACAAAAGCAGAAGACACCGACCAAGGTAATGCCACTGCTTGGGTGATCGGGCTTCTCATTGCTGCAACCATTATCCCGATGGCAACATACTACGTTTACCAGATTAATCAGCCATCATCTAATGGGTAATAGGGAGTGGTGAGTGGGGAGTAGTGAGTGGGGGATGAATAAATCTTTTTCATACCCCTATTCCCCATTAGCCATTCCCTACTCCCCAATTAGTCCTGAACATACTCTTGCCCTGTCACCAAAGCAATCTCGGCGCGGATGAATTCCCGACCTAAGTAAGCAGCGTGGTCTAGCTGAGTGACCGGACAGGGTTGAGTTTGCTCAAAGATTCTAACGCAGAGTTCTTTTGCTGTTCTGCCACTGAAGACTATAGTGTGAGTTCGTTCTACTTTTCCCCGTGCGGGAATCACTTGCCCTGTTTCAGGATCGACCGCTAAACCGCGATCGTCAATAACATTTGTATAATGCTTGGCACAAATTAAACCTTCTTCCCGATTCAGGTAAATAATGAAATACCCACTTGGGTCAAGATCGATATGACGCTGAGAAAGCTTTTCATCAATTACCGCTAAATCTGAAACAGTCAAATCCATATTCTCCTTAAAATTAACATTCAAAAATTGGAGTTTTTACCTTTACATAACCTCTTCTTAAGTTTAGATCTTTGCCTGAACTAAGTAGATCCGCAAAAATCTAAACAGTTATATAAAAAAGAAATGCAAAACTCACTAGTCACTGGTCACTGGTCATTGGTCACTGGTCATTGGTCACTGGTCATTGGTCACTGGTCACTGGTCACTGGTCACTGGTCACTGGTCACTGGTCACTGGTCACTGGTCACTGGTCATTGGTCACTGGTCACTGGTCACTGGTCACTGGTCACTGGTCACTGGTCACTTAAAAGGCAACTCCGCATTCATTCCCTCAATCTCCTGCTGTTCGAGTTCATTCACTTGATTGATATAAGGGCGCAGAATCTGTGACAAACGATTATTGTAAAAGCGATGCAGGCTGTAATTGGCAGTAGCTGGAAACCCGCGACGTTTTTTATGCCGTCCACCCGCTCCGGGGTCAAACAATTGGACACCGTTTGCGATCGCCCATTCTATTGGTGTGTAGTAGCAAGCATCAAAATGCAAGCAGTCAATTTCTTGAAAAGAACCCCAGTAGCGCCCATACATCTGGTCATTTTTCATCAAGCAAAAAGACATCCCCACTGGCTGACGGTTATCCTGTTGGTTGTAGGCGGCAAAAAACACAACCCGATGGCGGTAATGGGTATGCAGTTGCTCAAAAAACCGCTTTGTTAGGTACTTACTACCCCACCAGCCAAATTTATCACAAGTGTCTGCATAGAACTGGTACATTAAAGGAAATAAGGATTTAGGAATTTCATCACCAAACAACGACTGTAATCTCAAACCAGCTTTTTCCACTGCTTTACGTTCGCGTTTAATATTGCGACGTTGATTGGCATTGAAAACTGACAAGTAGTCATCAAAAGTCTTAAACCCGGAATTTTGCCAAATGTAGCTATGGTGCAGCCAAGGGGTAAAACCTTGACTTTCCAGAATTGGACGCCATTGTGGATCTACATAGAGAAAATGACAACCAGAAATATGGTGTTTGGTACAGAAACCGTCAATTTCACGCACCATCATTGCTGTGATTTCATGCTCATCCTCTCCTGGCGCAATTAAAAATCGATAACCTTCAGCCGGTGTAAACGGAGACATTCCCAGCATTTTCGGGTAATATTCTACACCAATACGTTGTGCTAAGTCAGCCCACTGATGATCGAAAACAAATTCGCCATAACTGTGTCCTTTAATATACAAAGGCGCTGCAGCGATGAGTGTTCTGTCCCGCCATACAGTTAAGTGATTTGGTAACCAGCCAGTATTCGCAGTGGCACTTTGGGAGATTTCAAGATTATTCAGCCACTCCCACTCTAAAAACGGTGTTTTGAGTGGCAACGCCAAAGCATCCCATGCATCTTTGGGTACTTCAGAAATTTTGTTGTTCCAAGCAACTGAATAACGAGGCTTTAGTTGTTCCAACATTTTTACGTTCAATACTAAGCAAGATGCCAATTTTGGGTGTGAGCTAGTAACTCTGGGAAAAATTCCCGAAAATCATTTTCCAACTCACTCTCGTGTGTGATTAATTCGCTGACAGCTAGGTTTAAACTGAAGGGCTTAGACAGCCGCATGGACAATCTGTGAGATATCCTCCTAATGGTCTTTTCTACACCAGCTAAGTTGCGATAAGATCCCAACCAGTCCTCAGCCGCCATCCGATTTAAAATCTCTCTTACGGGTGTGGGTATTTGCCCTGGATAAGCTTGAAATGACTCATATATCTGGGTTGTAAACTCATCAAGCGGTATATTCGAGTACACCGACCAATTCTTTGCCAGAAAGTAATCGTAAAAGATATCTACAAGTATTCCAGCAAATCGTTTGTACCTTTGACTAATTCTGCCTTTGCTGCATCGAACAATGACGTGACAATCAGTAAAGGTATCAACGACTTTATGGCACTCCATCCCTCGTTGGATCCCAAAGTTCAAATCCTGGCGAGCTGAACCTTTGACTAAATCCGCAAGGAGGTTTCCCAAGCGACTTTCAACGTTCTTTTCCGACAAAAACAAGTGGGCTAGCCAGTTCATAAAAAGCTTGTAAGGTTTGGACGTTGTAACGCCGTCTTTCCATAGAGGAAAAACGATGCTGAAATTTTGCTAAAGGTCAAAATACTGAAAGTGATAATTGTATTAAATTTTAACACTATTCTTTTGACCGCTTAAGAAAATAATGCAGAAAGACCTCTTGTTCGATGGTGCGAACTTCTAATAATTGCAAGCTCGGCGCTAAATCAGGGAAAAATCCATCTCCTTCTACTGGTGTAGGTGCGGCTGCACCACCTATAATCAACGGACAAATAGTGAGCCAGAATTCATCAATTAAATCTATTTTCAGCATTGAGGAGACTAACTCACCACCACCCAAAACAGCCAAACGTTTTATGCCTAAATTTTTCAGATGTTCTAAACCAGCCTCTATGTCAATTTCTCCTGTTGGTTTTTCAAAAACTAGTATTTTCTCAAAATCTGAACGGTTTTTCCAAAAAAGCGCTCCTGGTGATGTAGTCAGTAACCAACGGCTAATTTTTTGCCGAAAGAAGCGAATTTCCGGATTTAGGTGAGCAGAATGTGTAATTACTATTTGTATCGGCTGAGGAGGCTTTCCTGTGCGAGCGCGTTGTTGCAGCAGTTGTGGGTGTGATACGGTGAGTGTTGTACCGTAGGCACGGAGAGTACCAGCACCGAATATGACAGCATCAGCCAAAGCAATTTGTTCTTCCAGATGGGCTTTATCAGTTTTTGAACCAAAGCGGGCAGGCGATCGCGTGACATCTGATATCTTGCCATCTGCACTCATTGCTAAGATTACTATGGTATGTGGACGGTCTTGCACAGTTCAATTGGATTGATAGTTTTTATGTTTTCAAAGAAAATTGTTACTTTTAACAATACAATGCTGGAAACTTTCTGTTCGGAAATTTCATCATGATGATTTGCGCGTAAATGACAGTTGCATGGGCAAGCGTTTTTATGAGGGCTCGTATACTTGACTTCTTTTTCCTATTGAACTTTTTTATATTTTAAATAGGATTGTAAGATAGGGAATTTTGTAACTCAAGAACAACAGCAACTTTTTTGAGTGGCTGCTGTGATTGGCACATCATTAAGAGAGACTGCCGATGGCTAAACCCCGTCAATCATCCTTTCGGAGAATTTTAGTGTCAAAAATTTTGCTACTGTCAGTTCCAGTTTTATTGATAGGGGAGATTGTAGCTTATAAAAAGGCACGCTCTAGTCTGCTAGAAACAGCTCGGCAAAATTTAACAGAAAGTGCCATTATTAAGGGCGAGAAGCTTGTAGAAGCAAGTGCTGCTTTAAAAATAAATGTAATCAACGCAAGTCAAACAACGACGGTGCGATCGGGTTTACCTATGGAAGTGCAGCGATTTCTGAGCAAGATTGCGAAACAACTACCAAAACAAATCGATTGCATTCAATTAATCGACCCCCAAAATAATGACATCCTAGCTAGTACTTGTGGCATCAAATCATTTGGTGAGGTAAAATTTCCTTTTTCCAGTGAAGGCTTTAATGTCGAGACAATATTACCGCCAGAATTTGGAACAACCGGTCAAAAAAATATCCGAAATAACCTGCAACTCATGCTATCTGCACCCGTGTACGATAGTGAAGAAAATATGCGTTATGTCTTGAGATTTAAATCAGTCCTAATGCAACAAAGAATAAGTCATAAACTGGGATTATTAACTGGCTCTACAGTCATTATTTCTGATGATGGGACAATCCTGGCACATCCAATAGCATCGCGAGTAGGAACGAATATAAAACAACACGCTGATGCTTCAAGACTACAAAGCATTGTTAAAAACGCTTTGCTAGGAAGGCAAGATTTTCTACATTTATTTTTTGAACAGGAAGGTGAAGAATTACTAGCAGGCTATACAGCTATTCCAAGCCCTCTTACAGAAGGACAAAATAAAAAATGGGTCATAATATCAGTCACGAGTTTAGATGATGCTCTTTACGGGCTTCAAGACATAAAAATTATTCTTGCCGTTTTAACATTTGGTTTGATTGGAGCAAGTGTATTAGCTTCACTGTATGTAGCTCGTTATTTAGCAAGTCCTGTAGAAAAACTACGAGACTATGCCTTGAATCTCCACCTCAACGAATCTACACAACCAGTTCCTGATAATTTCCAAATTCGTGAATTTAACCAACTAGCGCAAGCACTGCACCAAATGTTAAACCGACTCAAAGTTTGGGCAGAAGAGTTGGAATTAGCATGGAAAGAAGCTAAAGATGCCAATCAAGTAAAAACTCAATTCTTAGCAGCAACTTCCCATGAATTAAGAAATCCGCTCAACATTATTATTAATTGCGTTCGCATAGTAAGAGAAGATATGTGTGACAACAGAGAAGAAGAACTAGAATTTCTCCAGCGTGCTGATGATACAGCAATTCACTTGTTAGGCATTATTAACGATATCCTTGATATTTCTAAAATAGAAGCAGGCAAATTATCAGTCGTTCTGAAACCTGTAGATTTAACACAAATTTTAAAGGACGTTATCAACATACAATCTGTTAACGTGCAAAAAAAAGGGTTGCAATTAAATATTCCACAGCTAGAAGAAGCCATACCCGTTAATGCTGATTCAGCAAAGCTAAAACAAGTGCTCATTAATGTTATTGGTAATGCAACCAAGTTTACCGAAGAAGGAAGCATTACAATTGCTACAGATATTCAGGATCGTGATGATAAGTCTGAGGTTATCATAAAAGTTAAAGACACAGGTATAGGGATCGATCCCACACAACAGTCAAAACTCTTTCGTCCCTTTGTAATGATTGATGATGCCAATGCTCGTAAGTTTGGCGGTACGGGATTGGGGCTAGCAATATCACGAAACTTAATGGAACTTATGGGGGGTACTATTACTCTTGAAAGTCAGGGTAATAATTTGGGGACAACAATTACAATAACTTTGCCTTTAATTGATATCTCTTTATTAAGCGAATCTGAAGACAAAGAAGGCTCAAAAAATATTAACCCTTCCACTCAAAGTAAACAAGCAACAGCAACGACACAAGCAGGAGATACAAACCATAAAGGCAACTTCTTACCGTCTAATTTCAATAAAGAAATTAGAAATCCTAGATTTAGGATGCAAAAGCCAGTGACCAGTGACCAGTAATCAGTAACTGGTCACTGGTCACTGATCACTGGTCACTGTCTCGCTTGAGAGATTCTGTCAAAGCAGAAAGAATTTGTACTAATTCTGTACCAACCCAACCAGATGAAGTTTCTGAAGGAAGATTATTGAGAATACAGTTAATAAAGCTATTGCATACCTCCTTTAATGGTTCTGCTTTTTCTATTTCTAGGACTTCTTGTCTTTGATTGATAGGAATAAATTTGTTTTCTCGTTGTTCAAATTCCCCATGTAGCAAGGTTAAAGGTGATGCAGGTGACATTTCATCAAAAATGAGACTACCAAGACTGCCCACAATTGCAAGCCGTCTTTGTTTGTCGGGATTTAACCAGCATAAGTGAATATAAACTTGAAAGTTGTTTGGGTATGTAAGCGTCACCCACACTAAATCCGATAGCCCTGGTTGCAACCAAACTTTACCTGTAGCCTCAACTTTTATGGGTATTTGATTCAGCCATGTGTTAAAGATGGCAATATCGTGAATGGCTAAGTCCCACAATGCATCAACATCTTGACGGACTGGTCCTAAATGAGTACGGGTAGCATATCCATAACGTAAGTCACCCAATTGTCCTTTTTGAACTATAGCTTTTCCTCTTTCAATGGCTGGATGGAATAAGTAGGTGTGATCGACCATCAACTGTCGTTTCTGTTGTTCTGCGAGTTGGCAAAGTTCTCGACATTCTCTGGGCTTGAGAGTCAGGGGTTTTTCTGCCAAAACGTGGTAACCCCAATGCAAAGCATCAGAAATTAGGGAGTAATGAGTACTTGCAGGTGTGGCGATCGCAACGGCTTCTAAACCTTCAACTTGTTGTATTGCTTGCCACTCAGTTGTCAGTAGTACTTTGTCATCTAAATGATATTGCTGTTTTACCTCTATCAATCTTTCAGGACTCGGATCTACGACTGCTTTAACTTCAACTTGCGGCTGTTCGAGAAAATTCCGCAACAAATGTATTCCCCAACGTCCAACGCCGATTACAGCAATTTTAATCATTTGACTAAGATTTTTCTTGAGTGTTGAGTGCGAGAAAAGCAACTTTTGCGGCTGCTTGTTCTGCTGCTTTTATTGAACGCCCTTTCCCTTCTCCAAGCTTTTGTCCGTTCAGCCATACTTCTGCAAGGAAACGTTCTTGAATGTGTTGTGGTTGAGTTTTCTCTATAACTCGATATTCTGGTAGTACCTTATACTGTGCTTGCGTCCATTCTTGTAGAGCAGCCTTATAGTTTAGTCTGGCGGGATCGAGACGAATTTCCGTAGTAAGTTGCTTAAAATGGGGATCGAGCCAAGAACGAATCAGTTCAAGACTTTGAGTACTTAGATAAAGTGCTCCTAAAACTGCTTCAAAAGCATCTGCAAGTCGAGATTCCTGACCAATTTTGTCAGATGTAGCACTTCCTGCGACGAGTAAGTATAACTCCAAACCATACTCTCTTGCTAGTTGGGCAAGAATGCGATCGCTGACCAGTACCGAACGGATTGCTGCAAAATCTCCAACTGAACAATCTGGGTAACTTTCCCACAAGACAACTGCTGCTACCAAACGAACGACAGCATCGCCAACAAACTCAAGCTGTTCGTAGTTAGCTGACTCAGACACTGTGGGATGAGTCAATGCTAAATCCAGCAGTTGCCACTTTATCGGAGCTGCTATTGGCAGACCTAATTTTCTTACTAAACTTTCAAGCTGCCTTTGACGGCGTGGATAAGCAAGACTCATTGGTCACTGGTCACTGGTCACTGGTCACTGGTGATTAATAAGGAGAGAGTCGGACATAAGCCGGGTTCTGTTCTCTAATGTAAAAATATTTTGCCAAACATTCTTACATTTTGA
Organism: Scytonema hofmannii PCC 7110; assembly: GCF_000346485.2. Classification (NCBI taxonomy): domain Bacteria; kingdom Bacillati; phylum Cyanobacteriota; class Cyanophyceae; order Nostocales; family Scytonemataceae; genus Scytonema; species Scytonema hofmannii. Next base: position 1,938,000 of record NZ_KQ976354.1, on the reverse strand, counting down.
GGGCAGTTATCTATCTGGGACGCCTGTTACCAGACGCCTCTAGCGGCTCTTTTTTACGGAACTGGTAAAAGACCAACCGTAGTTCCTTTACCTTGCTCCCAACCGGGGTTTACCGAGCCACGACCTCTCAGTCGTGCTGGTGCGCTCTTACCGCACCTTTGCACCCTTACCGACAAAATTTTAGATTTTAGATTTTAGATTTTAGATTGAATCCAAAATCCAAAATCGTCAATCCAAAATCGTGTTGGCGGTATCTTTCTGTGGCACTATCCTCACGATCGCTCGCACTGGGCGTTACCCAGCAAGTTTGGTCTTTCGGGAGCCCGGACTTTCCTCAAGCTAGCTTTCTTCAAGCTGACCTGCAACCGCCTGCGCCTACTCTCTCCTTATAACCAGTGTAATCTTGGATGACTGAGAAAGTATGAGCGATCCACGACATAAGGATGAAATTCTTAATTTTTTTGCTTTGCTACAAGTTTTCTTACAGTTTGTTTTATTTTTTACCTTTTCTTATTCCAAGGGAGAGCATACGTCCAAGGAAGCTTTCTGACTGTAAAGGGACAGTTGACAACACATACGGGAGAGAAATCCCTACCTGGAGCAAGACCGACATATTTACTTGCCAGTCGTAGCACCAAATTCAGTGAAAAGTCAAAGTTGCGTTTTCTGTCCATGAACTTGCTAAATTCTTTTTTTTGCGCCCTGACAGGGCTTGATTTCCATTTGAGGACATTGGCTATCGATGCTTCATCTCGTGCTTTATAGATTCTCGTTTCCAGGTCGAGCTCGAAAACACTTTCTGATGAGACTTTCTCTTTTAAAGTTGTTTTCGGAACAATTGCACTTGTCACTTGAGGGACAGCTAAGTCACGGATTATAGCTGGTTTGTCCACTGGTGTTTCCCGCATCACGCGCCGTGAAACTCCATCGAATTCCATAAAAGTACAATTGTCCCAGTCTACGTATATTATGATATCCTCAGATTTATTTTCAATATTAATGGATAAGTCTTTTGGATCTTTGATTGAGTACATTGGTTTGAGCGAGAAAGACACTCCAATTTTGTCTTGAAGTTCTTGTTCTTTCAGTTGTTCATCTACCTTGGCTTTGTTGAATTCCAGCTTTATTTGGTCATCAATAGAGTCAACCATTTGGTTGAACGTGTAAGTGATGCCAATGACGTAAAGTGTTAAAACTAGTAAGTTTGTATCACCATCTCTCATATTTGATATATAGCCTCCTGTACTTCTGCTTGAATATTAAACTCACTTTTTGGAATCACTTTTAATTTTTGATAAGTTCTGGAACCAGCCTTTCCGCCAGAAAATCACAATCAGACTAATTGCGATCGCTACCATAACACCCAAACAAAGAAAGTAGCCCCAGTACCAATTAAGTTCGGGCATATTGTACGGGGACTTTTCTGTATTAAAGTTCATACCATAAATTCCGGCAATAAAGGTGAGTGGAATAAAAATTGATGACATAATTGTCAAAAACTTCATCACCTCATTCATCCTGTTACTCACCGCCGAAAGATAAACATCCATTAATCCAGATGCAAGTTCTCGGTAAGTCTCAATCATATCCATTACTTGCACTGTATGGTCATAACAGTCTCGCAGGTAAATCCGCACTTCGTCACGAATCAGTTCATTGCCATCCCGAATGAGTGAATTGATGGCATCCCGTTGCGGCCATATATAACGCCGTAGTTGCAATAATTCTCGCCTTACACTATAAATTTTTTGTAGTGTTTCTCGGGTAGGATTAAAGATTGCTTCCTCTTCTAACTCTTCAATTCGATCGCCATAATGCTCTAAAACTGGAAAAAAGCCATCCACAATCGCGTCGAGTAGAGTATAGGCTAGATAATCGGCTCTACGCTTGCGAATGATCCCTTTATTGTTGCAAATTCGCGCTCTTACCCCATCCAAACAATCATATTCTGGTTCCTCTTGTACCGAGAGTAGGTAATTTTCTCCCAATACTAGACTCACTTGCTCGCTGTGAAAGCCTAGTTTTGTTGGTTTTGGCACAACCATGCGGCAAATAATAACCAATTGGGCTTCATATTCTTCTATTTTTGGACGCTCTGTCACATTAACTATATCTTCTAACACCAGAGGATGCAAACTAAAAACTTTGCCCAACCGTCGCAAAACGTCTTCATCTCCTAGACCTTGTACCTCCACCCAAGAAATAGATTGTGTATCTAAATAGAGAGCACACTCTTCTGGAGTTGCTATTTCCTTACGAATAACATTGATAGCGTTATAGTCAATTAACGATATCTTTGGCAGTGGAGAACCGGGAGAAATATAGAGAACTCCAGGCATTGTTCCCGGTTGGTGATGGTATCTCTCTATGGGATATGGGGTGACCTCTTGAGAAGAGGGGCCACTTCTTTTTGCTGTTGTATGCCGTTTGCGAACTTTTCCTGCCATTTTAGGAGATTGACGAACTTTTTTTGCCATTTTAGAAGATCGATGCACTTTCTTCGGCATAAATATTTTTGACTCGTCATATTATCCAATAGCGTTAAATCGTAGTAAATCGGTATGAATCCAGATTTGTTGTTTTCACTTCGGGGTTTTCAGCCGTTTTCCTTATAAAGTATACCCTTGGGGTATACCGCTACTCGTGAGAAATTCCCTAGCCTAAATGTAGGGTTTTAATTTAAGCAAAGGGAAAAAATAATATGACAACCAACGTTTCTCGTGAGATTGACAAAAAGACCAATGGCTCTTTGTGGATTGGTGTTTTGTTGATTGTTTTGGGGATTAGTGCGATCGCAATGCCTGCTGTTTCGACAATTTTTGCAGAGACTTGGGTAGCCTTGATACTCATCTCTTCAGGCGCTGCGAAACTGTCCTACGCAGTACAAACCCGCGATCGCGGAGGATTCATTTGGAAACTGTTATTAGGCGGGCTTTACATAGCAACTGGTATCATGCTGTTTATTTATCCCTTCACAGGAATCCTCACACTAACCTTATTGCTTGGTAGCTTTTTACTAACAGAAGGTGTATTCGAGTTACTGTTGGCATTCCGTCTGCGTCCTCAAGAGAATTGGACTTGGGCATTAGGTAACGCTATTGTTACCTTAGTGCTTGGTGTCATGATTTGGTTCCAATGGCCTGCTGATGCCCCTTGGGTTTTGGGAACACTAGTTGGTGCTAGCGTTCTATCCACAGGTGTCTCACGCGTGATGATGTCACTGAATGCGCGTGGTGCAATTAATTCCGACCAAGCTGCAAGTACTTAAGCCACCTGCGCTATCTTGGCGGCGACAGACTTCACTCTGTCGCCGTTTCACTAAATCACAGAATAATGGAATAAATAGGTTTATAATGGAGTGAAATAGACATTTCGCCCCATTCATGTATATTACTCCAATGTGAGCTTCAACAGCGCTACGGCTATCATCCTAAAACTTTGAGTAGAGGTTCTGAGATGGTAAGATTCAAAGCAGAAAATCTCAGGAGTGGACATCGGCGCTATCTTGTTGAATCTCAAAGAAAGAATGGTTGTTGCGGTTGACGATAGACCAATCATTCTTTATGCTGTGAGTTTCTACTGCTTCCCAAAAAGATGACCTAACAAGCCAAATTGAATATCTTGGCAACAATTACCCAAACTATAAATGTAAAGCGTGAGTATGGATCGGGGCTGAACTTTAAGCGCCAAAAATTTGTAGCACTAATGGAACAAGTTTTAAAGCAAGAAGTGAAAACTCTAGTGGTTGCACACAAGGAGCGCTTATGTCGATTTGGGTCTTACCTTGGAGAATGGATTTACAATGCTCATAGGTGCGCTCTCGTTATTCTCAACAGTACTTACAAACCACCTCACCAAGAATTAATGGAAGACTTTATGAGTATTAAGCATTGTTTCTCCGACAAACTTTATTTTCTCCGCCAGTATGAAAATTTCAGAAAAGCTGAATTCTCGACTGACAAAACGGACAATTCTGTGTTATGAATAGTTGTCAGGAGGATTGAACAATGACCAAGCGCAAAAAGAAACCTAAAAATGAAATTCATCAGATGTCAACACAGATCGTTAACGTTGTTTTAATTAACGACGCTGTTAAGTCTGAATTGTTGGATCTTATGGAGCGCTTAGGTGTTGTTCGTTCTGAAGCTTACAACAAACTTGGTAGTATTCGGCACTGGGGAATGAATTGGCGCTCTGCATATCCTGAAGTTCGTTCATTTAGGACGCCTGAGTCTCTAGGACTACCATCCAAACTGATGGAATGGACAGTCAGTGATGTCGCTAAAGCTATACTTGCTCAACAAGCTGCTACGATTGCTAATTTAAGGGGGAAAATTTGGGCAAGGTATCCTGGGAAGGAAAATGAAGAAACTCGAAAGCTCGCTTACCAAAAATTAAATTCTACTGAATTTCTCTCGGATTCATTTTTGAGTCGAATTGTGAGAGACGAGTTTGAACGCGGTCATACCAGGGTAGATAATCAGGTTGTTTATCAGCCAGAAGCCTACACTTGTACTCGCTTAAGCCGCTATGTATATAGACTAAATGTATCTGGCTTAAATAGAGGCAAGCGGATTCAATTCAATATAAGAAGCAACCGCAAGCCGTCTGGACAAATTAGACTTATTTACAATTCAGAGTTAGATCATTTTGAACTTCACTTTGTAGTCAACTTTGGGATTTACACCAAATCGCCTGATGAAGAAAGAACACCTATAGGTATTGATAAAGGATATACAGAAGCCTTGATCGATTCAAATGAAAAAGTTCATGGGGATGGCTTAGGCAAGCTATTAACTAAAAAATCAAATCGCATGACTAACAAGAATCGCCAGCGGGGTAAATTATTTGCTATTTTTCGTAAACACGAAGAGCACGACCCAGTAAAAGCTGCACGCATTCTTGAAAATAATCTGTCTAGAAAAACCGAAAATAAACGTTATAAAAAAGACCAAGCTGCTATCTCTTCATTGCTTGGTACTGCATCTAAATCTCTGTTTGCTTCTCGGAAGCTAAAAGTTTTTGCCGAGGACTTGACGCAACCCATTAAAAACAAGCGTCAGTCAAAATCTTTGTCTCGCAAACTGAATAGTTGGGTAAAAGGGAAGCTGCGAGATAGTTTACAAAAATGGGCTGATTGGAGTGATTCAGTCATCACAGAGGTCAACGCTGCGTATACGTCACAAACTGATTCCATCACGTTGACTCTTTTAGGGAAGCGTGTTGGAGACAGTTTTACCAGGCATACTGGGGTCGTTGTGCAGTCAGACTGCAATGCTGCTAAAACTGTCCTTCATCGAGGTACGGATCGGGACATTACTCGCTACATGGGAGCGAGTCAAGTGCAAGCAGTGTTATTGCGTCGTACTGCAATGTTTTTGAAGCTTGAAGGCAAGAGTTTGGAAGATGCGGTGAAATTGGGCTGGCTCGATCCTAAGCATCGGAAAAACCCTGAGTTTCAAAAACTGGTAAGTGGGAGCTAGCCAACGTCTAGAAAGAAAAGTGGAAAGCCTAAACCTTAGCTGTTACACCACTTCTCACTCAGACATCAATTCTGTTTTATACCGTTTAATGGGATGCATGTCCCATTTCATGAGTCTCCCCCAACCTTGAACAAGCCCACAGATGCTTGCAACTGCTCCGCTACTTCTATAGTTTGTTGTAGAGAAGCAGAAACTCTGTGAGAGGAATCGCAAGTGCGTTCAGAGACATGAGCAATTTCCTTCATCAAATGGGTAACGGCGTGAGAAGTCTGAGCCTGAGAAACTGTAGCGAGGGAAATCGATTCCACTAGCTGGTCGATTCGGCGAGACACATCTAAAATTTGTCCCAGACTCATCTTAGTATCTTTGACCAGATGAGCTCCTTCAACCACCTGAATAGTTCCTAATTCCATAGCCCTAACCACTGAAGAGATTTCTCCTTGGATGTTTTCAACAATTTGTTCAATTTCTTTAGTAGCCGCACCTGACTCCGATGCCAGTTGAACGACTTCTTCTGCTACCACTGCAAAACCTTTACCTTCCTCACCTGCACGTGCTGCCTCAATACTAGCGTTGATTGCTAACACGTTAGTTTGGAGAGTAATTTCGTTAATGAGTGAAACAACCTTGGAAATTTGTTGAGAAGACTCACCCAGACACTTCATCTTTTCTGCTGTTGCTACAACCGTTTCCTGCAAATTTAAGATACTTTGTACTGTGCAGTCCATTGCCATCTCACCAGCCTCTGCGGTGGTAGAAGCAGTGCGGGCTACAATTGCTGCTTGACGAGCACTCTCTGCCACGGCTTGAATGGAAAGCGTCATCTGCTCTACCGAATCAAGAGTGTAATGAATCTCTCCAGCCTGTTTAAGTGCTTCATCAGCAAGTTGACGAATGGCACCTTCATTTTCTCCAACGGAAAGATTGACCTGAAGAGCAGCATTTTTCACACTCGTCACAATTTCTCGCAGGCTTTCAATGATGGTATTAAAAAACTCAGCCACTGTACCAATTTCACCAGAAGTCACTTCCGCACGAATCGTGAGATTACCTTTAGATACCTCTGCAACATCGTTGAGCAATCCTACCACTTGACGCTGGATAGCTTCTTTTTGTTGACGCTGTTCTTGAGAAATAATTTCAGCTGCTTGTTGAGCTTGTTCTGTTTGTTCTAAGAGAGTTGCTTGGTCTAGAGCAAAGCCAACTTGAATCGCCACCTGCTTGAAGAAATTGATGTTTGACTTCTCCCAAGTATGCAGTTCAGAATTTTGATAAGCCACTAACAAGCCCAAAAGCTTGTTTTCGGAGAGAATCGGTGCTACCAAATTCCCCTTGTCTTCAAATGCGTCTAGTTGGTCGAGGTAACTTTTGGTTTGACTGGTTTCAGAACTGTTCTCCATTGCATTGATACAAGCTTTCTGATACTTCTCAACATAATCTTGAGCAGAACTAATGTTCGCCTCCAAGTTTACAGACCAATCGCTACTAACTGATTCAGCAAAGATGCTCTCTTGGCAATTCTCGTTCAAGAGATAAACTACAACTCGATCCGCTTGCAAAGCAGATCGAACTTCCGTTGCTGTTGTATGAAATATATCATCTTTGTTTAGAGATTCACGAATGCGAGAGGTGATTGTATTCAGTAACCGTGCTTGGTTAGCCTCGGCTTCTTGACGATGGGCTTGTTCTGCCAAGGCTGTTTCAGAAACCACAATGTTATCAGCCATCTTATTAAAAGTCACAGCCAACTGACCCACCTCATCTTGAGAGAAAACCTCGGCTCGCGCTTGGCGATCGCCTTCGGCAAATTCCTGATTGACTCGTTCTAGCTGTTCGATAGGCTTAGTAATGGTTTGCCTGAGAATAAGCACCCAGATACCAGTCATTATCAACGCCAGGAGCAATACCACCCCTTCTTGCCACAAACTCTGGCTAAGCAAGTTGTTGAGAGTGGTTTCTGGAGTTCCCCGTACCAAAACAGTAACGGGCTGACCGTTAAAAACAGGAACAGGACCGCTACGGTCTTGTTCAATAAGATTAGGAATTGCCTTAGCAGTCATTGTATAGGTTTGGGTTCCTACAACCATCCGTCCGGTCACGATTTCTCCAGGAGGCGCAGATGCAGCTGCAGCAAGTAGAGATGTGTCGCTCAAAGGTATGTGAGGTTTAGCCTGCTTTACTTCCGGAGCTTCCCCTTGGTCTAAAGAGGTAGCCAAGGTAAACTCTCCTGTAGGTCTGCGTAAATAAATACCACTGTAGCCGCCGTTGAAATCTTTCAAGATTCCTGCCATGATTGGCAACTTTCCATTGACAATTTCCCCAGCGATCAAAACTGCAAGTACTTTGGGTTTGCCTGGAGCGCGAATCGGTGTCAGGGTGTAACGTATGAGCGTATCTCCATCGGTACTAAACAGTAGAGGAGATCCTTTAGCCAATTCAACAGAACTCACAACTGTATTGGCTTTAATTTGCTTGCCATTAGTAAAAACCTGACGAACCAAGTTGTTAGGATTAAAAACAGTTCCTTCTCGTTTGCCATTAGCATTAAAAATAATCTTAAAATCCCTTCCAACCAGGGTGACATACTCAATCTTCCGGGCTTTGGCTTCGTTCTGCAAAATCCGCTCAACTTGTTTTTTTAAAGCAGGAGACAAGGTGTAGCTTTTCGCATAAACCTTAGCAGCATTAATGATGACAGGATTATCTGATTGACTCCTGAAACCAAGCCCTGTTTGGTTGACTTTGAGGTTAATATTAGTCTCGGTGACGGTAACTTCTGATTGAGCTCGTTCAAGCAATTGTGTTCGCAACCCCGAAGTGATAATCCACCTCCCCCCCACACTCAGTCCTACAATGGAGACTAGTTGAGCAGCAATCAAAGCTATCATCTGCTTGCGACCAACAGAGAGGTTACAAAACCAGTGTATGAAAAAGAGGTTGCGTTTTTGCTCAGAAGCAAGGCTAGGTTTAGATTGGATCTCTGGTGATAGCTGTAAAGTACTCTCCCACCTCACCTTAGCAGCATCAGTCTTTAACTGGGGTATAGCGGCTTGTGGGCGAATGAAATCCTTTTGATTCTCGCCCAAACTCACTGGATTTTTTTGAGTCGTCATAAAATAAGTGCTTTTAATCAATAGTGAATTGTAAAACTCCAAAGTTTCAGTGGTAGAGCTTAACCTAGTCTATGATTCTCACCAGAGCAAATTATCTGTGTTTTTAAACTATCATCTTCCAATAGCATTTTAAGCACTGATTTTTAATATTTTTTAATATCAGACTTTTCCTACTTTTCTCACCTTTTCTCAGGTTTAAATCAAATATATACGGTAGAGATATATAGGAATCCTAAATGATTTATGAAAAACTTTAACTACTGTAGGGTGGGCATTGCCCACCACAAGATTTAGTTGGTGGGCAATGCCCACCCTACGTGTAGTTCAAAAATCAAATAGGATTGCTATATTGTTGTTAAGTTGGCTTAGATCCCCGACTTCTTGGAGAAGTCGGGGATCTTGTAGCCGTCAAATTAACTTTACTGGGTTAAGCAATCTTTAAATTCTTCTTCTTATCCTCTTCCTTCGTGCTCTTTGCGTCTTTGCGGTTTTTTCATCATCCCTCAAAATCAAAGTGGCAAACCACTAGTCTATCAACCTTAATTTTAAGTCTTCAAATATTCTAAAGTCTGTACTCTCTCTAAAGGCGTTGAAAACCTTTAGCTGATTGCTTTTGACCCTTACCTTTAGGCTTAGATTTACTAACTTCCACCACAGCTTCTTGAAATAAGTTGTGTAGGTGTATTGGTACGCTAGCAATATCGGGTAAATCTGGTTCTATAGGTTTGTTGAATTCTTGCAATAATGTGTCTAAATCTTTTTGAAGATGAAACTCCGGACGCTGTAACACTGTTTGCACAACTTTTTCTAACTGTATGGGATACTGTTCAGCTAAGCGTTGCCAAATAAAGGCGTTAATACTTTTATCTTCAAGATAAAAACGAATAAGTTTTTCCGCACCTTCTATATTTTGCCAGTCTTCTGTTTCTACAATTTGTTTGACCTTGGCATAAGTTGGGAGAAACATTTGTCCCCATCGGGGGTGTGAAAGAGCAGTCACTTGTTCTGCTTTCTTTAGCTCAGCAGGTAAGTCAACTTTTGGCATTACCATTTTTCTGGAGTTATTTTTACTGCTCAACATTTGAGAGACTGTTTTGGAATCAGCGCCAAATTCCTCTGCAACTGCTTGGATATCTTCTTGTTCAATACCGGATTCTTGTACGATTTCTTCTAGAGATTTTGAAGTGTCAATACCTGCTGCTTCCAAACGTTTTTGCGTCATGACTTCTTGAAATTCAGCAATTTTCTTGTTGAGTTGATACCCCGGTAATGTGACTTCATCACTCCCAAAAAAGTCTACGAATTGTTGATGATATTGTTCTACTGATAACCAAGCTTCTTCTAGTAACTCAGGAGCATCCCCGTAGAGTTGGTTGCGATAATTGTCTTTAAAATTACCAATCGCCACTGCTAGTTTCGGTTTGCCTAGTTTACCCATCAGTGTCTGTGGACCGGAGAATGTCCAGTAAGTATCAGTTACAGGAGAAATACGGGTAAGTATAATTTCTCCATCTTTGACACGAGACAGTTCTTTTTGGATTTGAGCATTGTTTGGCTTGACTGTGTAATGCTTTGCTGTGAGCCAATTCATGAGTTCAAAACCATCGGGTAGAATCTGGGTGACAGCAAATAAGCCAATAAATGTATGATGCCAACTTTGAATAAGTTTGCGATCGCTTTCTGACAACTCAGGCTGGCTTTGTATATACAGATCCAGTGGTGAGGAGTTTCCCACTCTTCCTTCTGTAATAAATGAGTCAGTCACGAAATCCTTTTGAAAACTGTCACCGCTACCACGGCGCGATTTTTCCGCAGCATAGGTTTCCAAGGCTTGTGCGAGTTCATCCTCAGCATCAAACACAAAATCAGTTATATCTTGTTGTAGTTGGTGCGATCGCTCTAATATGACATCCACAAGTTTATTTCACAGAAACCTACAATTATACATTAGAGGTTTTGAGAGAATTTGAGTATCTGCGCTGAGGAGGAATTTTATTTAACCTACTTGTATGCTTGACTTCGATGGGCCAACCATAACGACTTCAAGTATACGGTTGTCATCATTAACTTTATAGATTACTCGATAATCTCCAACCTTAATTCGCCAAGTACTCAATTGTCCACTCAACTTTTTACAACCATTTGGACGTGGTTCAACTGCTAAAGCCTCAATTTTAGGAGAAATTCGACCAATTACTTCCGTTGGTAAGTTGTCAATCTCCTTTTGAGCAGAACGAGAAAAAATTACTTGATACTCATTCACTCAATTTCCCCTGCTCAATCAGCGACTTTTTGACTTCTGAAAATGGCAAAGTGGGTTCATTAGCTCGCCGATCAACAATCAAGCTATAGTAAATATCCTCCCAAATTTCACCATGCTGTTCAAAGTTAAGCAACACCATTAATTTACCACCCTGCTCATCAACTAAAAACTGAACAGTTACAGGTATGTCAATCTCTTCTTCCACATTAGCCCAAAGATCGCCGTGTTCTTTCAAATCGATCAACACAGCAGTTTTCTGCCCCAGAAAGTTTCTGAGATACTGAACTCCTAGAAACTGAATTTCTTCCTCCAATCCCAAAAAATTATCCTTGTGGTTGTGAGTCGAAGACTGAATTGACTGCATACTGGTTTTTTAATAGAGAACTTCTCTAATTTTACTGTTTTCAGCTTAAACCATCAAAATCATTTGCCTCTTTCTGGTAATTTGTTACATTTGCTATACTGTATTCTACAAACATTTCCCGTGCCAAAATTCACTTTTGCTGATTTTCAGGAACAAAACTTGATGAACCCCTATAAAGGATTAAAACTAGGATTAAAACTGGGATTGGAGTTTTGGCTACCCTTAGTACTTTTAGGCTTGGCTTTCTGGGTAGGAGGCGGATGTGTCATGGATGGAATTTTGAGTCAGCCGAACCAAAGACAAAATCATTTAAAGGTTGAAACGCAATCGGTAAAGCAACAGAAAACGGCTGTACTTTTGATTAAAGCAGAAATAGACAAATATCACGGTGTTTCTAGAGTTGAAGTTAAGACAGCTTCCAAAGCACTGAAAGGATTAAAGTTTGAGTTTTCAGTCACAGAAGCGAGCCAAGTTGAAACCGCGATCGCTAAAGAGTTAGGATTACCCCCAGAGGATATTAGGAATTTGATGCACTACCAAATAAAACTGAGGTAGTAGTATACTAAAATTTAGTGGGGTCTAGTTGTAGAAATTAGCATGGCTGATATCATAAGCATAGCTGAAAAGACCCTTGTCGCTCGGCAAAAGCTACCTGAAGCGTTTGGCTTACCGTTTCTAAAAACCCGGTAACTTCATCGTTGAGCAGAGGAGATATTAAGCTTGACCCCAGAGAGAAACCGGGTTTTTTGCCTTCTTTTTGAAGACTGTACCGATGGTATGGGATGAGAAAAAGTGCAATATTGAGAAGGAATATTTATTGTGATTATAGTCTGTTTCCATGCTTGAAGAAGTTCGCCGCGCTAGCAAAGATATACTTGATGTATTGAAGGAAAACAAATCAACAACAAAGCTTGGATGGTCTTTGGATCGACGAGAGCCAAAATTTATTCAGCTTTTTATGCCAATATGGAAATGGCTGTACGAGTATTATTTTCGAGTAGAAACGAGTGGTTGGCACCACATACCCACTCAACAAAAGGTCTTATTTGTCGGTTCTCACAACGGGGGGTTTGCCGCTCCTGATATGTTAATGGTGATGTATGACTGGTTCCAACGATTTGGTGTGGAACAACCTGTCTATGGTTTATTACATCCCAAAGTCTGGAATGTGTCTCCCCTGCTATCAATTATGACTGCAAAAGTTGGGGCAGTTGTGGCTCATCCAAAAATGGCAGTTGCAGCTTTGCGTTCGGGAGCGAGTGTACTGGTATACCCTGGTGGAGTTCAGGAAGTTTTTCGACCCTATTATTTGCGTAACAAAATTGTCTTGGCTGGGCGTAAGGGGTTTATAAAATTAGCGTTACAGGAAAATGTACCCATAGTACCTGTTATTTCTACTGGCGCTCACGATACGTTTTTGGTGCTGGCTAATTGTTATGACATTATGCAGCAACTCCACAAATGGGGGATGCCTTGGTTTTTAGGGATCGATCCTGAAATTTTTCCTATTTATTTGGGCTTACCTTGGGGAGTGGCTTTTGGTCCTTTGCCTCATATCCCCATCCCTGTCACCATTCGCACTCACGTTTGTTCTCCTATTATTTTTGAACGTTATGGTGCAGAAGCAGCTCGCGATCGCGAGTATGTTAATATGTGTTACGAAATTGTTCAGAGTCAAATGCAGCAACAATTGGACTGGTTAGTTGAATCTTCTTCTAACTGACTGACTGGTCACTGGTCACTGGTCACTGGTCACTGTCAATTTGGTGCGGGCACTTCTATGAGTTGGGGTTCTCTAGCTTGAGGTTCTTTGGGCAAAGGCGGAAAGCTCACCTCAGGTTCTTCGTTGGATTTCTTATGTGGGTGCAATTGGGGACGGAATTCTACAATGTCACGCTTGATGGTAATATCGTAATTGCCAAAAAAGTCGTGTCCTAATAGCCCCGTGTCCAATTCTGCACCTGCGATCGCAACGGGAAGTTGACGTGTCTTTACCCCACCAACTTCCATTGAGTCTATATAACCGACGGGAAATTCCACTGCTTTGGAACTGGCTGTGTTTGCCTTGGCTTTCGTCACTGGAACGACGCCCAAAGCAATTGCCATTTTTTGAGTAATGACTGTCCCACTTGCTCCGGTATCGAGAATCATCTCAAAACTCTGAATGCCGTTGAAAGTCACTTCAATGATTGGCGTACCACCCAATCTTCTCTTGATGGCCGCTCGATATACTGGTGGTTCGTTAGGTTTTGGAACTGCAATTGGAATTGAATATGCTTGTTTTTGTTTAACCGGAACTATATTTGGTTTTGATGGAGGTAGAGACGGTTTTTTTGGTATCCAGGCTGGGGGTTTTTGATTAAAGTTTTGTGGTGCAGGAGGGATGGTCGGAGCCAGAGCCACAACAGTATTTGGTGGTGCGGGTATTATAAGTGGTGGAGTGACAGGACGTGTTGCTCTCTGCACAGCATATTTTAGCTGGCGTTGGTAGTCCAGTACTTTTGCTTGGGCGCTACTGAAATAAGGGCTATCAACTGGTACTTTTTTCATCAGCGAGATGGCGTCTCCCAGCTCGGTTGCCACTAGCTTCCAATCTTCTGAGGATTGAGCAGACTGGCTGATGCTTAAAGCACCAACTGCTTTATCCAAGCCTTGTTCAAAATAACTCAATTCAATTTCAGACGGTTGTTGCCTGACCGGTTTTAGTTGCGGGATAGTTGGCTTTTCTACCGTTGTGGCAGTTGGCGGGGCAACCTTTTTTTCAGTAGGCAGGTACTGCTCATCTTCACTTGTCTTGGTTGCAGCCTGTTGACCTTGTTGACAAGCAACTGCTAAAACCGCCAGTATCGATGAGACAATAATTAACGCTGCACGGGATAAAATGGGCTGAAGCATAATTAATAAAATTTTACCCGTCTGGTGATCCTGAAAGTTGGAAGTTTACGGACATCTTATAACTTCTTTCCTCTTCTCGCTCCCGATGGGTACGCTACAGCAATAGCTTTGTGAAACTTGTCACCACTATACAAGCTGAGTAATCCACACTTCGAGAACGTATGGGCGGAACCACTAGCCCTTACCAGTCATCATGCCAATGTCCGATTGACTACTTGGATCGCTGGTAAACCTTGCTTTTCAGCTTTCACACAGGCTTTTGAGGATAATAAAATATGTATTTTTACCCACACTTCCTAAGATATTAGCGCTTAGCTGTAACTTCGGGGTAAATTTCCGCTATTATAGCACATTTTAGCAAAGATAACTGCCAAAAAGTTAGATTTTTGAGGAAAAATTAGATATCTAAATTTTCCAACTTATTCCATGAGACCTTTACCAATTAATTCTCTCCTATAAATCTACTATCACTCCTAATTTGTGTTTAAAGATTTTGTGTATTTAATTCTTAAGTTTTTATTAACAATTCTTTTTCGAGACGAAATCAATGATTTATGGCATAATCATACATCGCAGTATAGAGGGAATAGGGAATGGGGAGTGGGGAATGGGGAAGAAAGCAATTCTCTACCCCCTACTCCCTACTCCCTACCCCCTACCCCCTACTCCTTTATGCCCCTATCTGACGCAATACCCGCTATTCTTGTTTTGGCAGATGGAACGACCTATCGCGGTTGGTCATTTGGTGCCACTAAAACCACAATTGGCGAGGTGGTATTTAATACTGGTATGACAGGATATCAAGAAGTGCTGACCGATCCCAGTTATTGCGGTCAGATAGTCTTGTTTACTTACCCCGAATTGGGAAACACTGGTGTTAATCCAGAGGATGAGGAATCAAATAGACCCCAAGTACGGGGTGCGATCGCCCGAAATATTTGTCACCGTCCAAGTAACTGGCGATCGACACAATCTTTACCCAATTACCTCAAACAACACGAAATACCGGGTATTTATGGAATTGATACTCGGGCATTGACTCGCAAAATTCGGATGTTTGGAGCTATGAACGGTGGTATTTCGACCAACATTCTTGATGAGGCTGAGTTGTTAGAACAGGTACAAGCTTCCCCCAACATGAAGGGGTTGAATCTTGTTCGAGAAGTCACCACATCAGATATATATGAATGGTCGGAACCAACAAACTCTGTTTGGGAATATAACGATGTATCCGGGGTTAACAGTGGAGAAATATTTACTGTTGTTGCTCTTGACTTTGGTGTGAAACGCAACATTTTGCGTCGATTAGCCAGTTATGGCTGTCGAGTGATCGTCGTTCCCGCCAATACCCCGCCTGAGGAGATACTAAAATACAACCCGGATGGGATCTTTCTTTCCAACGGTCCTGGAGATCCAGCCGCCGTTAGCGAAGGCATTGAAACCACAAAGGTACTTCTTGGGGCGCAAAAACCCATGTTTGGGATCTGCTTGGGACATCAAATTATAGGTCATGCCCTCGGCGCTGAGACTTTTAAGCTGAAATTTGGTCATAGGGGCTTAAATCAGCCAGCAGGTTTACAACAACGAGTAGAAATTACCAGCCAAAATCACAGTTTTGCGATCGAGCCAGATTCTTTACCAAAGGCTGTTATGGAAGTTAGTCATTTTAACCTTAACGATGGCACCATCGCTGGAGTTCGTCATAAATCTTTGCCTATATTCTCAGTACAGTACCATCCAGAAGCTAGCCCCGGTCCTCACGATGCCGATTATTTATTTGAGCAATTTGTACAACAAATGCGATTGTCTCGTTGAGGGAGTAGGGAGTAGGGAGTAGGGAGTAGGGAGTAGAGAATTATTTTGAACCCCTAACCCCTAACCCCTAACCCCTAATCTCTACTCCCTTTCTGCCAATAGGTCATAGACAACATATACTAAAACTATCTATACTGGAGCGTTCACCATAACTATGAGGAGGGAATTATTGCTGAGCCACTTAATCTAACCGTAAGCCTGAGAGGCACTCGTGAAGTTCGAGATAACTGTCAGCTATTCCGCCTCACAGGTTTGTTAGACGCCTTTTCCGAACCGACGTTTCGCAAGGTGCTTGGTAGCAAGATAGAAGAAGGACCAAAGCACATTATTCTGGATCTGTCTCAAATTGATTTTGTTGACAGTTCCGGGTTGGGTGCTTTGGTGCAGTTAGCTAAGCAGGCTCAAGGTTCTGAAGGTACCTTGCAAATTGTCACAAACGCCCGTGTCACTCAAACAGTCAAGCTTGTTCGCCTAGAGAAGTTTCTAGCCCTGCAATCATCAGTAGATGCGGCTCTAGAGAACGTGAAACAGTCTTGACGCTCGGACACATTTAAGGTAAGCAACCCACGGCTTTAAGCCGTGGGCTTCGACCAGACTCGAACTGAAAGAAGCCAAGCTTACCAGACTATCAGTAGTTTACTACTGGGTTCACGTTAAGTGTTAAAGAACTCACCTTGGGATGCGTAGCTAGTTCCAAGCTCTGAAACGAAGCAGCTTAATTGACGTAATGGTTTAAAGTCAGTGCTGACAAGCGAAAGTACTGGATGTGAACAGAGTCGTTCGCGAAGCGTCTCCCAAGGGGAGACGCTAACATTACTCCCGCTCGGGAAGGCCATGATTGAGCAAAACCATTATGCGTACAGGGCGAACAGTATCAGTCCATAAATGCCTGGACGAAAGTAGAACGCAAAACTACCCGGTATCAAGTAGCCCCAAGGCGGTGATGGAGCATAGACGCAGATTAAAATCTGCCGCGTTGTGTTTCCTCCCCGAACTAAAGTTGCGCTCTTTTCCACACTCCCGGAGGTTTTTAGATGACTCTGTAAACTAGAGCAAGGCACTGTCGCTGTGAATTGGCGTAAATTAAGGGATTTTGTAGATCTTGCTAAGTTTTTAAGTAAATTAATTCAAAAAATTATGTAAAAAAGTTCGATTGATAGCACGGGGCTCGCAATTGATGTGCTATACTGTGCTGATAAAGGCTTTGTATCATATCTCAATGCTTGATATTTCAGCCGCTCGAAGTATGTTATACCATTTTAGATTTTGGATTGAGAAAGCCTTAAATGGACTTAACCTCACCTGAGTATCCTATAGCATTCTTTTTTCAAGTTGATATTAGCGTGCGATCCCAGGATGCAGACTTGGACTTTTTCAAGATTTTTCAAGAAAAGACCTCATGCATAAAATGGCAACCAAAAATTGAAAAAAAAAGTTACAATTAGTGAGTTGATTTTTCAACATTATTATGCTTAAGTAAAGCTGCACGGCAGTCTGCTGGCAGATGAAGTTAAGTCTACTCGCAGGAAGCTTCCCATATATAGGTTTGTAAGGAAAAGAGAATTTGTGACATCACAGGAAGAAGAGCTACAGGATGAACCCAGTTCAGTTCCCAATCAGGGTGCTGATTGGTGTCCAATGTTGGGGGAACCCAGATCGCGATTATTCCAAGAGATTTCACAAGTGCAACTGCAACAAGTTTCTCCTACGGCCTTAGCCTATTTGGGAGATGCAGTTTACGAACTGTATATTAGAATGTTTTTTCTGTTACCACCACAACGACCAGAAGCATATCATCGTTTGGTGGTGGCACAGGTCAGGGCAGAAACGCAGGCTGAGATATTGCGATCTCTCTATCCTCATCTGAGGAGTACTGAGTTAGAAATTGTCCGCAAAGGTCGTAATGCTGCTACAGGGCGTCCCAAGCGGCTCGATCCCGAAACATACCAACAGGCAACAAGTTTAGAAACTTTAATTGGCTATCTCTATCTTAGCGATTTCCAGCGCCTAGCCGAACTGTTACAAAAACTTCAACTGGAAAAGTGATGAGAAATTAATCAAATGACAGAAAACTAATAGTGTTGGTTCTGTCATTTGATGTCAATAAGTATGTCCATTTGTACGAGCTAGAACCCATTCCTACCTATGATGAAGAAACCAAGACCAACCAAAAATTCCAGTGAAATAAATAGCAGGCAACCCTTGATAAAAAAGGGAAAGCGTGTCGTATCGAGACGCCCTTCCACTAAGCCCGGAGCTAAAGTTATTCCTAATACCGCTAACTCCGATGGTAAAGTCATTCCCAACACACTTCCCAAACAAAATCGTAATGTCTCTGAGTTCATTGCACCTATTCGCGACCAACGCGACCAAGAAGATGTAGATCTTATATACGGTCGTCATCCGGTCTTAAGTGCTTTAGAAAACGAGCGGAATCTCAACCGCATTTGGATCGTGTCTCGCTTGCGCTACGACCATCGGTTTCATTCGCTTGTTTTACGAGCAAAAGAAAACGGTACTATTATTGACGAAGTAGAACCAAAACGCTTAGATCAAATCACTTCTTCAGCCAACCACCAAGGAGTAGCAGCACAGATTGCTCCCCATGAATATCTCGATTTGAGCGATCTGATTGAACGGGCTAAGTCTGTTAACGATCCCGTGATCGTCGCTGCTGATGGAATTGAAGATCCCCACAATTTAGGATCTATTATTCGATCTGCAGAAGCACTTGGGGCGCAAGGGTTATTGATCCCGCAACGCAGGGCAGTTGGAATCACTTCAACAGTTATGAAAGTCGCTGCGGGTGCTTTAGAAAATTTTCCTGTAGCGAGAGTCGTGAATTTGCATCGCGCTTTAGAAGAACTAAAAGCAGCTGGCTTTTGGATTTACGGAGCAGCTGCAAATGCAAGCAAACCCATGCATACAGTTAACTTTAGCGGTCCTACAGTGTTAGTAGTTGGCTCTGAAGGCGAGGGTCTGGGTATTTTGACACAGCGCTGCTGCGACTTTTTAGTGTCAATACCCCTACAAGGTAAAACTCCGAGCCTCAATGCTTCAGTAGCAGCAGGCATGGCGTTGTATGAAATATACCGCCAACGCTGGATGAATACACTGCATTTAGAATTAAAATTCACACCAGGAAATGCATCCCTATTAAAGGGGGGAATCAATGGTCGTGGAAGCGCTAAGAGTTAACAGAGGATATGACGGTTCAGGTGCTAACTGCTGATAAAAAATATACACAGCAGTTATGAATCAACTGTCAAGGTTCGATAATTTAGAAAAATTTCTTTGAAAAAAGAAGAGTAAACAGAGTATAAAGAAATGTAAAAAGAACAATCATCTGTTGTATCCCATTTCATTTAAACCCTGCAACAAATTAAAAATCAGAGAAAACCATGAAGACTATTTGGCAAAACTTTAAGGAAGTGTTGATTAACGTATTCCAAGGCTTTGGCTTGGCTTGGTGGGTCGAAGTTGTGACACAAAACCCCCGTTGCACTTACTATTTCGGGCCATTTCTGAGTTCCACTGAAGCAAAAACCGCAATCAAAGGTTATATAGAAGATTTGGAACAAGAAGGTGCTCAGGGAATCGCTATCAATGTTAAACGTTGTAAACCAGAATATTTAACTATAGCTGACGACTTGGGGGAACGGATTGACCGCAAAGTTCAGCCTGTCTTTAGCGGTCAGATGTAATAGGCTAAGAGCTAATGGCTAATGGCTAATGGCTAATTGCTCCATTAACCATTAGCTATTAGCTACTAGCCATTAGCTACGATCTGTGGATGTTTTTCCAGCCAAAGCTCGATATCGTTCAAGACTTGGTCGGGTATTTCCCAAGGAAACAGATGCGCCGTATCGGAATAACACTGCCATTGGGAGTTCTTGAGGAATTGAGATGTTTCTAAACTGGAGTTAGCTGTAATATGACAGTCTTGAGCGCCAGCAAGCACTAAGCTTGGACATTTGATTTGCTCCAAGTCTGTCAGTCGGTTGTAACCACTTCTAATGGCAGTATACAAGGCGCGAGTCGCTGTAGATGAAGTTTGTAAATAAGCTGGTACTGCGTATTTTGCTATGTATCCATAGGCGGTGGGAGTGTGTTGCCTAATAAGATACTGGAGGAGCGATCGCTTGCCAAAAATATCAATATTCCACTGCAAGTCATGTTTTATACAACTAAGCAGCGCGGCAACACCCGTATAAAGATTTTCTTGCCAAGTAACGGGAGGATGATTACTTCTCGGCTTGGCAGCTGTTGCTATTAGTATCAGCCCTGTCACTCGTTCGGGTAAGCGTAACGCCAATTCCAAAGCCAGAATACCACCTAAAGACCACCCCAGGATCAAACATTTTTTAATTTGATAGCGGTCTAGTAAGTTTTCGAGATCGAGCAGATGGTCGCGCATCTCAAAATCTTGAGTGTAGCGACTTTTTCCATAACCGCGCAAGTCAGGAGCAAAAGTTTGAAAACGCTTTGATAAGCGATCGCTAAACACAGAAAGACTCGATCCAGAACCGGGATGACCGTGCAAACAAAGGATTGGAAAACCCTGACCTTGAATGTATACGTTAAGGTTTGCAGCTTTTGAGTACATTGTTAATTACTAATGACTAATAGTAGTTCTTATACCAATTTGAAACAAGAATGCGACAGATACTTGGATGGAACAAAGCCTAGGTAAGGCTTTCTCAATCCAAAATCCAAAATCTAAAATCCAAAATTGTATTACAATTAGCTCTTGACCTCTTTAAATCCACCCGCATAAGTAATGACACACATTTGCCTGTAAAAAGAGTGAATTCCAAAGGCAACACCTGCAACCTTAAAAGCAGGGTTAAACATATTGATTCTATGACCGCGATCTGGTACTCCATCATCAATAATTAACTGCATCACAATATCTTGTGCTGTGTGGGAACCGTAACTAATATTCTCCCCTGCAGTCAATTGCCATTTTCCATAACGATTGAGGCGAGTAAAGGGATCGCTCTTGTCACTGCCTTTATGACCGATAATACCTTGAGGTCCTTGGTCTTTGACATGATCTCGTGCGGCTAATGACATTCCTTTGGAAGCGCGAAGAGATCCTACAGGACGAACTGACTTGAGAAAAGCAATGGCTTCATCGACTGCTTTTACCCCTTCCTGTGTTTGTAAATAGACACGACTCGAAAGCCTGACGCGATCGCCTTCAAAACGCTGCCTGTAATTTTCTAACACAGCAGCATAAGCAGTGGGATTGGTTCTCGCGTTATTCATCTCCACAATCACTTGTTGTTCGAGGCGCGAAAGACTACCGGGACGCGAACCAGAACCCTCTTGAGGAATTTTAGTAGGTTCCTGGGGTTCGTATTCAGAAAGGAAATCACAGGATGTAGCGAACAGGGCAATAGGTGTTAGTATCCAGAGCGGTATCCAACGCATAACAAACAAAATAATTCGTAATTCTTATGACTAATTTAATAATTACGAATTACGAATTACGAATTACGAATTTCTCAACTTATTTTTCTTTGTATCCACCAGCGTAGGTGATTACGCACATGGTTCTGTATTTGGCGTGTATTCCATAAGCAACACCAGCCACTCTAAAGTTAGGATTAAAGATGTTTTTTCTATGACCGCGATCTGGAACTCCATCGTCAATGATTAGCTGCATAACGATGTCTCTAGCTGTGTTTGGACCGTAACTGATGTTTTCTCCGGCGGTGGAAACCCAGTTACCATAGCGATTTATTCGCAGTGATGGATTGCTACCATCAGTACCATGATGACCTGTATGACCTCTTGGTCCTGAATCTTGAACGTGATCTCTTGCGCCTAAAGACATCCCCTTAGATATTATCAGAGGGTTCAAGGGACGAGCCGATCTCAAAAAATCCAGAGCTTCATCAACGGCTGATACTCCTTCCTGAGTTAGCAAGAAAACGCGATCGGAAAGTTGGACTTTTTTACCTTGAAAGCGCTGTCTGTAACTTTCCATGACAGGAATATAAGCTTGCGGATTTGCCCGCACTTTGTTCATTTCGGCAATAACCTGCACTTCCAATGTTGATAAATAACCGGAACGTGCCGCTACAACAGAATTCTCTTCTCTAACAACTGTGGAAGCTGAGTGTTTTGGCTTAGCTACTGATGGTTCGAACGTAATGAATGGAAACCCGCAGCTAGCTATTAGGGCAATAGGGAAAAACACACTTAAACTATTGCGACGCATTAATTACCTCACGACTACTGTTCTACGAGTTAATTGGGTTGAATGGATGCACCATGTTTTGCTCAAGCAAATGAATAAAACTTGGTTAGTAGAGCACTTAAACAAAACTTGCAACATGCAACCTTTGTAACCTTTGAAACAACACACCGTAAACCGTGAACCCACTTAAAGCAGGTATTCTGGGCTAATACTGAATCTTGCAGAGACTATTTAAGTGTATAAAGTAACACAAAATAATATGCGATAATCTACTTAAGTTTTGCGAACGCGAGTTAATAGATCTTCTATTTCGCCAAGCTGTATGGCACCGGATAAAACCTCTCCATTCATGATGAAGAAGGGAGTACCGGAAAGCCCCAACATCTGGGCTAGCTGACTATCTTTTTCAATAGCAGCACTAGCGAGAAGGCGATCGCTTTTAAACTTTTCCAGATCTAGATTTAGGTTTTTTGCGGTGTCTAAGTAGAATTGTTCACCCAGTTGTTTTTGATTGCTAAAGAGTGTATCCTGATATTCCCAGAATTTGCCTTGTTGCTGTGCTGCCCAGGCGGCTGTTGCGGCTGGTACAGCTTGAGGATGAACGTTTGTTAAGGGGAAATGTTTGTACACGAGGGTGACTTCATCCTGGTGTTTTACCATAAACTGCTTCAAGGTTTTGTGTGCTTGAGCACAGTAGGGACACTCAAAATCTGAAAATTCAACCAACAAAAT
This sequence comes from Scytonema hofmannii PCC 7110, assembly GCF_000346485.2. NCBI lineage: Bacteria > Bacillati > Cyanobacteriota > Cyanophyceae > Nostocales > Scytonemataceae > Scytonema > Scytonema hofmannii. Next base: position 1,915,127 of record NZ_KQ976354.1, on the reverse strand, counting down.
TTTTAAGTCTTTAGATCCCGTAGTGGGAGATTGACCGATAACCGATAAAGGATCGGTTCTCATTTGTTGTACAAACACTTGCTGTGCTTGCTGGATTTGCGATCGCTGTTTTTGTTGGTATGCTTGTACTGACTCAACAATCGCTTCTGGATGTTCTCGGATGATTTGCAACACCTGCTGTTCTAGTTGTGGATTCATACGGGCTGCTTGCGCCGGAAGTGACCAACTCAAGACCAGACAAATAAATCCAACCACTGCGAAGCGACGTAGCCACACCAGTAGTTTTCCGACCAAATAGGAGAATGCATACATACCAAATATTTTTTGTATGTAGGTTAAACGGTCTTCACATTCTCTTAGTATTGACCGAGAAGGGGCAGAAAATCTAGGTATAAAGATTGAATTAACTTATACTTATTGGGGTAATAGATAACGAAGTCTGGTTTTACACATAAAAACTCTACGGAGAAAAATGGCATTCCTTGAGTTTAAAAGCTTGATATCACTAGCACGTAGCCTCTAAAGATAAGTCTATACATGGGGAGAGATTTATCATTACATTTAGTTTTGTAACAATACAAAAATAGTGTTCTTGGGTACTTGACAGTGATAAAGATTCTCTTAAAGCGAAGTAGGAAGTCAATATTTCTCGGTTAACGATAATTGAGGTGTCAGAACCCCGGTTTCTTAAGGAGGTGTCAGAACTGTTAGAACCCCGGTTTCTTAAAGAAACCGGGGTTCTAATTTCCGCGAGTAGTATTGTCTACAGTCAAATTTATTGAAAATTTTTATCAATAGTTGCTCCACTTGATTGATAATAACGGCAACCTTCACACGGTCCTTCAGGATTGACAGCACAACGGATATAACCAGAACGGGCATTATAGCGACAACTAATATCACCAATAAGGTAACCGACTCCTTCTAAGTAGTAGCGATCGCTCAGATCGGATATATTATTTTGCTGTATCCGTCTTCTTGTGGTAGTTATAGCGACTTGCCTAAACTGCAAGCGTGTTCTAGCCTGAGATTTACGCATTAACCACAGGGAGAACAAGGACGGTAAGAAACCAATAACAATAACTAAAAGTGTTTTCACTTCAATGCCCTTACAACAGTACCTTACTGAGCCGCAAATCGCTATCTTTTGTAGTATGGAAATACTATATACGCAAATGAGAAGCCCGCACATCTTCTACAAATAAACTTTTCTTATAATTAATTCGCCAAGACTCGAGTTTATCTATAGATACTGCTTTTGTCACAACGTTAACACCGTTACCCCGCCAAGCCAGTTCTGGATCTGTTGTAAAAACACCACACTCTAATTGTTCTAAGTTAATATTCCAATACTCGCTAAATCTACTTTTTAAAGTTATAACCTGCTCAAAGACTTTGTTTCTGTGCTTATTTCTTCTTTTTCTTTCTGTTGCTCCTGTTGCAGCAGTGTCAATAAATTTAGTTTCAAGGATAAAGATTTTTTCTGATGATGTAAGATAAACAAAATCACATTTGCCTAAATCCGTATAGTCTGCAATTGGAGATTTTTCAAATAATAACAATTCATAACATAAAGGAAATATCTGTTTAATATTTAGAAACAAATGTGCCTGTAATAAAAGTTCTTTGTCATATGGAAATCCGACAACACCCTCAAAAAATCGTTTGATATCTTCTTGGGGCTGAGGTTGAATTTTTTTGCAATATAAAACAAATTTATGAATCTCATCTCTGGTCATCTAACCTTAGCTCCTTCCTCCTTCTACACATACCCTCCTAGCATAAAAATATACCATTTACTTTAGGAAAGTCTCATCCGCAGAAGTAATGAAAAAAACTAATAAGCTTCTATAATGACTCCGTTAATTTACTGAATCACCTGGTCACTGGTCACTGATTACTGATTACTGTAAATTCTGCACGTAGGCAGTAAATCGAGCGTTTTGAAGAGAATGAACAGCTATTCTAGAATCTAGCACCCAAAATTGACGTCCAAAACGTATATAATGACGGGAATTTTCACTTTGTATAATTCCTATAACTGGGACTTTTGCTTTTTCTTTTTCCCCTAGTTGTGCATTCAACAAAATTGTTCTCAGACGGTCTTGCTCTTCAATAGTCGTTGCTTGCAAAGGTGATAATTCTACCATCACCATCTGTACTGTCTCTACTGGTTCTGCATCTTCCACAATCAGTTGAGATTGATCGTCTCGTCGGTCTAATTTTCCCCAGATAATTAACCTAACATCTACTGCAAGTAATGAATTAATCCGCTCGTAAATTTTAGGAAATACTACAGCTTCTGACTGTGCAGTTAAATCTTCTATTTGCAAAATTGCCATCGGGTCGCCTTTTTTTGTCATGACTTTTTTCACACCATTTAGCATGACAATAGCGGTAATTGTAGATTCGTCTTTTTGTTCCCCAAGTTGTGAAAGGTTAATCGGAGATAAAACTCTTGCTGCTTGACGTACAGCTTTTAAAGGATGGTCTGATACATAAAAACCTAGAAGTTCTTTTTCCATCCGCAATTTTTCTTGAGGAGGAAAATCAAGAACGGGTTTTGCTTTGGGTGCTGATTCAAAACCATTGGGAGTTTTGTTAGTGCTTGTGTTAGAAAATCCACTACCCAATAAATCAAAGAGATTTCCCTGTCCGGTTGCTCTATCTCTAGCACGGGATTGCGCCCAATCATAGATTAGTTCAAGGTCATGAACAAGCTGGTTGCGGTTGGAGTCCATTTTGTCAAAAGCTCCACAAGAAATCAGCGCTTCTAAAGTGCGTCGATTAACAGCACGCAAATCCACGCGATCGCAAAAATTAGCTAAAGATTTAAACTCGCCTTCCTCTTCTCTTGCTTCCAAAATACCAGCTATTGCGTTTTGTCCCACATTGCGAACGGCTGACAATCCAAATAAAATCTTTCCTCCTGAAGGAGTAAAATCCACACCCGAACGATTGATATCTGGGGGTTCTATTTGAATACCCATACTCATACAAGTGGCGATATATTTCTGCACCTTGTCTGTATCATCACTGTTAGCCGTTAACAGTGCTGCCATATATTCCAAAGGATAATTGGCTTTCAAGTAAGCAGTTTGATATGTCACATAACCGTATGCCGTTGAGTGAGATTTATTGAAACAATTGGATGCGACTAAGCCATTTTTGATCACAAAATTATGGTCGCGTTCAACTCCAATGTCGTATACAGTTTGTTTACCTATAGATTTACGTGTAAGTATTTTAACCATTTTTTTAAAGTAGGGAGTGGGGAGTAGGGAGTGGGGAGTAGGGGTTAGAGGAATACATAACCGAATAAATATAATGTATCGCATACTAGCAGAACGATAAGCTGGGTACAGTTTGCGCCAAGGGCGATAAGCACTATGAGCGGCTTTTTTTTTGCGATAAGCTGGGTACAGCTTGCGCCAAAGGCGATAAGCACTATGAGCGGCTTGCGCTTCGCGATAAGCTGGGTACAGCTTGCGCCAAGGGCGATCGCACAACTCAACCCACTCGGTGTGCAGAAAGCCGCATCCTGTATTAAAATCAAGAACTTGAGTAAGAAAGGAGTCATCATGGCATTCATCCGCGAGTTGCATACACATCTAGTCAAAAAAGAACGTTCTGCGGTTGAAATTACTCAAGAGGCTTTAGATCGCATTCAAGCGTTGGAGCCGAAATTGCACAGTTTTTTGTGCGTGACTGCAGAACTTGCGCTCTTGCAAGCGCGGAAAGTTGATGCTAAAATTGCTACAGGAGAAAATATAAGTACTCTTGCAGGAATTCCTATTGGTATTAAGGACAATATGTGTACCAAAGGCATTCCCACCACCTGCGCCTCCCGAATTTTGGAAAACTTTGTTCCGCCATACGAGTCAACCGTGACACAAAAACTGGCGAATGCAGATGCAGTTATGGTAGGAAAAACCAATTTAGATGAGTTTGCCATGGGCGGTTCCACAGAAACTTCCGCCTTCCAACTCACTGCTAATCCTTGGGATTTGTCACGAGTTCCAGGGGGTTCTTCTGGAGGTTCGGCGGCTGCAGTTGCAGCTGAAGAATGTGTTGTGTCTATAGGTTCCGATACGGGTGGTTCCATCAGACAACCAGCTTCTTTCTGTGGCGTTGTAGGAATGAAACCAACTTATGGTTTAGTTTCTCGTTATGGATTGGTGGCTTTTGCGTCGTCTTTGGATCAAATAGGACCCTTTGGACGCACGGTAGAAGATGCTGCGATCTTACTGAATGCGATCGCAGGACACGATCCCAAAGACTCCACCAGTCTCAAAGTAGAAATTCCTGACTACACTGTCAACCTCAAACCAGAACTGCCTAAAGGAAAGCTCAGAATTGGTGTTATTAAAGAAACCTTTGGTGAAGGTTTAGATTCTGAGGTGGAACAAGCCATTAATAAAGCGCTGGAACAACTGCAAGCTTTGGGGGCGGAAATTCAAGAAATTTCCTGTCCTCGATTTCGAGATGGATTACCCAGTTACTATATTATTGCTCCATCAGAAGCATCAGCAAACTTAGCCCGTTACGACGGAGTGAAGTATGGCTACCGTGCTCCTGATGCAGAAAATTTGCTGTCGATGTACACCCGTACCCGTGCAACTGGTTTTGGTGCAGAAGTCAAGCGCCGGATTATGATTGGCACTTATGCCCTTTCTGCTGGTTATTACGACGCCTACTATCTTAAAGCGCAAAAAGTCCGCACTCTCATCAAACAAGATTTTGAAAAAGCCTTTGAAAAAGTAGACGTGTTAGTTTGTCCTACAGCACCCAGTACTGCATTTAAAGCTGGAGAAAAAACTGCCGATCCCTTAAGTATGTACTTGGTTGACTTGATGACTATTCCTGTTAATCTTGCAGGTTTACCGGGTATCAGTGTTCCCTGTGGTTTTGATAGTCATGGATTACCAATTGGGCTACAGTTGATTGGAAACGTGCTCAGAGAAGACCAACTCTTTCAAGTCGCCTACGCCTACGAACAATCAACAACTTGGCATCAGCACAAACCGAAAATTTAGTTGGTGGTTAGTGGTTAGTAGTTATCAACCAACAACTAACAACTAACAACTAACAACTAACAACTAACTATTGACTATTAGTTACTTCTGAGGTATACTTCACTTGCTTTACAGTACCCAAACTTCCTAATGGTGTTGGTTGCTGGTTGTTTGTAGAAACCATGACTGCGCCAGCATTACCAGAACGAATCACTAACTCTTTTTGTGCTGTCCAAGATTTTCGTTCTCCCTTGGTTAAAGTTCCCTCGAATTCTGTTTTGCCATCTACTTGGACTCGCAGCCATGATTCATCTTGAAGTTCGATCTGGACTTCTACAGGTGAAGTTGCTTCTGCTGAAGGAGATGCTGTGGGAGTTGGGGCGATCGCTCCTCTTGAGGAAACTGTTGGTGTTGGGGTAACATTAGTCGTAGCGGTTACGTCTGTTTGTGATGCTCTGGAAGTTGGGGCGAGCGATCCCCTTGGTGTTGGGATGGGAGAAGCGGTTTGTTGTGCGACGGGGAATGTTTTTGGAGATGGATCGGAGACTACTTTTGATGAAATTTTCTTTTGGCTGAAAGATTCAGATGAACGTGGAGGATTAAGTATATAAAAAAGTCCGAAGGAGGCCGCAACTAAAAGCAAAATATATGGTACTGCTAGGGGTATGTATATATTTGATTTTTTATCTAACTCCCCATCGTCTTGGCTGGGTTCTGGGGGAGGAGAACAAATACTAGCAAAGTCTTGTGCTATGGATGTTCCATCCAATCCTATAGCATCACCGTAATGGCGGACAAACCCTTGAACATACACAGGCTCGGGTAATTCTTCAAATCTTCCCTCTTCTAGGGCTTGTAAGAAAACAGGACGAATCCGCGTATAAGCTGCTAGTTCATCTATACGTATCGATCTTTCCTCTCTTACTTGCCGTAGATGTGCAACCACTTCCTTGAGTTGCTCCTCTTGAGCCTTGCTTGACAGCTTCACCGTCTTCTCCTCTTTTTTGCTAATCTTAAAGCATTAATTAACCAATCCACTGAAAGAGTTATACAAATTTGTACTATTTACTAATATTATAATAAATCATTTTTTCATAATTGATTCATAATTTTATTGAGATAAAGCTATTGTGTTTGACTGGTCATATTGTTTTTATAAATACTTCCATGAGAATAAATAAGCTGCAACAACCAATACACTTGCTGTTCGTATTGACAATCGTTGTTATAGTTATAGCCTACTGCGCTGTCTGTATATTGCTTTTTCTGCAGCAATCTCGGTTTATCTTTTTTCCCTCTTCCATTATTGAAACAACACCAGAGGTTTTCAATCTCAATTATGAAGAAGTCTGGTTACCTGTCAGGGATTCATCTAGCAAAGTGCAACGCATCCACGGTTGGTGGCTACCTTCTAGCCAACCTGATGACAAAGTGCTGCTATATTTCCATGGCAATAGTCTCAACATTGGAGCAAACGTCTTTCGAGCACATCAGTTTCATCAACTGGGGTTTTCAGTATTCCTATTTGATTATCGCGGTTACGGTCGCAGCGAAGGGAGCTTTCCCAGTGAGGTACAGATTTATCAAGATGCAGCGACAGCTTGGGAGTATTTAGTCAGCCAGCGCAAAATTTCACCCAACAAAATTTTTCTGTACGGACATTCCTTAGGGGGTGCTGTAGCGATCGATCTAGCTGTCAAGCACCCAGAAGCTGCAGGCTTGATTGTAGAAGGCTCTTTTACCTCCATTCGCAAGATGATCGCACATCGGAACAATTTTTGGATGCTTCCAGTCAATTTAATTCTAAAACAGCGGTTTGACTCTATCGTGAAAGTGCCAAATTTAAAAATACCAGTTTTGTTTATTCACGGCACTGCTGATGAGGTCGTTCCCCCGTTTATGAGCAAGAACCTGTATGAAGCTACTCCAGAACCGAAGAACCTAGTTCTACTTCCAGGAGGAAGACATAACGATTTGGCAGAGATTGTTCCTTCTGTCTATTATCAGGCAGTGCAGTCTTTTGTTAAACACGTCCAAGAACGTAATAGCTCGCAATTCATATTGGAATAGGGTTGTCATCAAGGATGAAGGCTAAAGGATAAAGTCTCAAAAATTTGACTTTGTCCTTCATTTAATAAGTCATATATGCCATGGATAAATCTAGGGGCTACGGTTTATCCTTCCTATTTTGTTTTTATACTCAGTAATTTTCTTAAATGTATTAAGAAAAACGCTTTCCTGCGTAATTTTACAATTAGGAGTTACTCAATTCTACCAAGCAGAAAAAATACTATCTCTTACCTAACAAGACGTTTAAATAACGGTTTCTTCTTGATTAAATGTAATTTTGACTGCATCCCCCATTCGACATAGAAAAATGATACGTATCCATCCGGAGATGATAATAAACCGTAGAAGAAATTACATAAGTGAAACTTCGCATTGCTCAACTGCCGAAAGAGGCTTCCCACAATGGCTACCACATCCCTGTACTTGTTAAAATCTCCCGGTCATCCAGCTACAGAAATTTCTCAGGATGAATTGCGATCGCTCTTAAATGAAATAGAAACCGAATTACATCAAAGTAAAGTTTACCGTCGTGCTCTCGCTATGATGCAACAGTTGCTAGGTTCATCAACCGAACAAGCCCAAGCACTGTTTCAATCTATAGGTAGAGAAGCAATTGGTTTAGCTTTTCGCCAATTTGTGCAACACTCCCAAAAGGCAGAAAACGAAAATAACCAACCAGAAAACGACCATCAAACAGACAACAATCATATAGAAATCGTAGCGACTCTTTCCGAAGAAGCAGAGGTTGTTGATTTCACACCATGCTTAACTGATGTTAGAGCACACCAAAAAGAGAGTGTTGAAACAACTATTCAAGATGATTTGCCATCAAAACCAGAGGTTGTGCAAACCTTAGAAACCCAGCCTGCAAAGAAAAAACAAAGCAGATGGTTTGGGAACAGAAAGCCCACAAAAGCTGAACTAGCGGAACAAAAAGCTCAACAACGTATAGAAAGCCTGCGTCAAGTTGGTCAAAAACTGCGGCAAGTTCGAGAGTCGCAAGGTCTTTCTCTGAACCAACTTCACGTTTACACTCACGTACCCGTTTATCAGATGGCAGCAATTGAAGAAGGTAACTGGGACGCATTGGCAGAGGATGTCTATGTTCGTGGCTTTATCCGTGTTATGGGCAATGCCTTAGGGCTTGATGGCACAAATTTGGCTGCTTCTTTGCCTATTCCAGAACCGACAAAATTGGTGTTACCAACTTCTTATCAATCTCAACTCCAATCCAGTAACTTAGGATTTGGAATCAAACCAGTGCATCTTTATGTAGGCTATGCAGCCCTTGTTGCTGGTTCCTTGGGAGGATTATCAATCATGTCTCAGCAAGCCAATGCAGATGCAACTATAGAAACAGGTGAAGTGCCTCCATCCTCTTCCGTCACACAGTCCTTGAAAGACGAAAAACCAATTTCCAAACCTGGACTGCAATCTAGCAGAGCGGGGATCGCTGTTGGTGCTGATATTGCCCCACCAGAAGCACTGTAGATTTTGGATTTTGGATTTTGGATTTTGGATTATTACCAACCACTAACCACTAACCATCAACCACTAACCATTCACACAATAACTCCGCCTGAAGCTCTAAAGTTCAGACGGAGTTTTACAATGTATTAAAAATCTCCTGAAGTTTTATTTTAAAAACCTTGTTAACCTCAGGACTTACGCAAAAATTGCTAGAAACCTTGATTTATCGAACCGCCAAGACGCCAAGAGCGCCAAGAATTCGTAGAGCATACGTAAGTCCTAACCCTAATATAGGAATCCTAAATGATTTATGAAAAACTTTAAGCCCACATTCCGCACTTCAAATTGAAGTACAAAAAAACTACAATCAACGTAAAAGTCAAACAATTAGGATAATTAAGAAAAGAATATTGAACCAATCCGTGGCATAAAGAAAAATTATCAATTATCAAATATTTAACTGATAAAACAGGTTATTTAAGCACTAAAAATTGGAGGAATAATTATGATTTCCTCGGAAACTGAGAAATTTTTATTCACTCTCCATATACTGCTTAAATTAAGAAAGCAAATAATATTTTTGACAAGATGATGGCAGATTATTCAAAATAAAATGACGCTCTTCTGTTAAATTAACTATTTGACTAACACCGTTTAAAATTAAAATATGAATTCCTTGAAAACATTGAAATACCCACCTTAATGTAGGACTAAAAGTTAATTTTCCTAATTGATTTTTGATTCCCATCTTGACTCTTTTTAAGCTGTTTCTTAGTTGCCTTTGACCGAGATTATAAACTAATAAACACAGAGACATTAAAAATAACATCGTCTCTATTCTTTCAGGATTTTCTACAAAAAAACTATCAACAAAAAATAATGGGTCTTTCAGAAATCTAAATCCTCGTTCACATGATTGTTGATTTTTATAATTTCTCAGAATTTCTTCTGGCTCTAACTTATTCTCGTCTACTAAATTAGTTGCTAAAATAAACCTTCCTGCTTCTTTTCTTTGGATTTCTATCTCTTCTATTTTTTCATGAATGACTCCTGATATTTTATAAATAGTCTGATTCTCTTTTGATTGACTTTCAAAAATTTGAACATCTTTAATTTCAAATAGTTTCAATTTCTTATTAATGGCTTTTAGTCTGTATCTGGCTTGCTCCGGTGTTTCAAAATCTTCTTTTTTGAATGCTTTCAACTGCTTTTCAACTTTTTCTTTTTCTTTTTTTAGCTTTTTCTCTAGCTTTTCTAAATCACTAATTTTTCTGTTTTGACTTTCTACTATTAGCCATATTTGTTTAATTCCACCATAATTTACTATTTCTTCTTTCCATTTATATCCTTCTAAGTTTAGGGCTGCTCTTTTATCTCTTTCTTCTGGACTTATCTCTTCTATTTCTACAAACTTCACTAATCCCTGTGCTTTTTTAATTGTCATCGGTACTCTACTTATCCATTTTAGATGTTCAATTAATTGGAGATTTTCTTGACTATATAATGCGCTATCGCAGACCATAATACTTTCAAAATCTATTTGCTTTTTAAACTCTACTAAAATTTTTCCAAATACGGCTTTATCCGCTTCATTACCATCTCCCGCTCTCATTAATAATGGTATATCTCCATCACTACTCGTAATTAAATCTAAAATACATTGTTTCAAATCTGGTCTATGGTCACGAGAATATCCTTTGGTTACAATTATTGGTCTTTCTCTGCTTACTTCTTCTTTTTCCTGATTTTCTCCACTTTTATATTCTCCATGTAGATGAAATGATGTCGCATCCAGATGTGAATATTTTGTATTTATCTGAAATTTTTTAATCACTGATAATCCAATTTCTATAAACAGATTATTCAATCCATATTTATATAATTTATCCATGACTCTTCCCAGTTTATCGTCATTCATATAATCTTTTTTTACCTCTGAACCCAATAATATTTCGATTCCTTTATCTTCAAAAAACTGGCTAAATAAATATAAAGGTCTTGATACAAATCCTAATCCATTGATTAAAATTGCTTTCACCAATATTCCCGCTGAAATCTTCTCTCGGGTGTCTATTCCTAATTTAGAATTTATTATTTCAACTATTCCTATTTCGTCAATCAGCCCAGCTACTATTCCTAAGTGGTCGATATTCTTAATTTTCGCATCTGAGATTGGGAACATTTTTTACCTATCAAAGATTTTTGAGTTTTTCTGATTGTCCCATTTGAAATTAATCAATGTATATTTAGTTTTATCAAAAGCTGGAAATCAATTTTCTACTTTGCTTTTGCTTTATTTCTTCATGCCAACTCAATGCCGAACTACTGAAAAAATTCGTGTATTTTTATTTACCTGCATCTGAGAAGAATTATGTGACTCTCTGTACTACATTTTGAAGTGCGGAATGTGGGTTAAAGCTTAATTGCGTGGATTGGGAACCAAATCGAGCAGCTAAATTTAACGTATACGTATAAAAAACACGGAACCAGACTATTTCCACCTTTATGTCATCTTAAAAACTTCACATTTTTATCAGTTTCTTTAAACTGACTTTATAAAGGAGCGATAAATTTTTCTAAACTTGAGAAGTAGTTTGATATGAATTTACGGTTAGTTTAACTTAATTCTAAATAATTGTTTATATCTTTAAAAAAAGTTAAGTACCCCCACGAATTTTCTTTTTTTGGATTCTTCTGACAATTAAAAAAGGAATCGTTTTAACAACCGTGTTGTCAGGAGTCAAATTAGTGCGTCCCAAAATCAGAAAAAGTTTAGCTGAATTTTTCAAAATTTGGCTTTTTGTTTGGATTTTCTTGCTTAAAGCATTTCCTAATACTGCTTATGCGGTGACTACACTCAATAAGTGCGCCGTTGACCCTGTATGCGCCGAAGCTGTAGGTTTAGAAATAGGTGCAAATGTTGCTGCTCCTACGAGTGCAGGTCTTGGTCAAGCTACAATTGCTGCTACTTCTGGGTCTACTGGCACTGCTAATGCTGTTGTCACAGCTGTTGGTAGAGTTGGTGTTGTTGTGGGTGCAGTTGGTGGTGGATATGCAATTTGGCATTATTGGAGTCAAACTAATAATGAGCAGGCTCAGAATCTAGCTAGATTCAAGTATTGTCAGTTACACCCTGATATTGTTGCTTGTGGTGGAAAAGGTCGTCCTACCTCTACTGCCTGGTTTCCAGGTACAATAACTGTTACTCAAGGATCTGATGGTAGCTATTATCTTTACGGTAAGTGGATAACTCCTGAGTGTACTCCTTCACCCTACTATAGCTCTGAATTAGGATACTTTTTTGACCCTTATATTTTAGATGTTAACTTTGCTCCCGTTTCAGGATGTATTGGTCAAATTGCTTTTGAAGGCGATCCAACATTATGGAAGAATTGGAGCCAGAATTTACGTGATGAAGCAGTTAGATTACTCGAACCTTCTGACTGGCAAAATCTTGTTAGTTCAATGCCACAAGGGGGTTTATTAGATCCTGGAGATACGCTTGATGCGAACAAAATTGTAATTCCGGGACAAGAGACAGACGACCCCAATACTCCAGAAGATGATCGACCTTTAAGGATAGTGCCAGGAATTTATACTATGCCTGGGAATCCTGATTTTGATAGAGATAGCATCCCAGACACAACTGACCCAGATGATGACAATGACGGAGTACCTGATGCTAGTGATTTAGATCCACACAATTCTAATGTTCCATCACCACCAACATCTGCAAGTGGTGGTTCTGGCTCTGGGGATTCAGGAGGTTCTGGAGATCCTGGGGATTTTGGAGATCCACAAGCTCCGGGAGAAGCAGTTACTCCTCAAGTCCTTCAAGACATTAGTGATATTGTAAATAGTTTCAAACCAAATAATAATTTGAAATGTGTTGAATGTGCTCAAAAAATCGAGGATTACTTAAAAGAGAAAAACATTCGTGGAGAACGAGTCGAACTTAATACACCAAGACTAACACCATATGATGATAACATTTATGATGATAGTCTCCCTCAAGGATCTGATGCTATTTCAGAGAATGGTCATCATCGGGGAATTGAGATTACAGTAAATGGAGAAAGAAAGGTTTTTGACAATCATCATCCTGATGGAGTTCCAACAGAACAGTGGAAGAATAATTTAGTATTCGATAGTAAGATACGTTTGGGAGCTATTTTTATTGAAGAAAGATACAGATTTTAAATTTTAGTAGAGGACTCAATATGAGGAATTTTTCAGAACTTCTTCAAGACATTAAAGATAACCCAGTTAGATACTTAGACCAACCATCAATTACTTGTCTTCATTCATTCTTAGTTGGTTATTTAAGTACTCTAAGTGATTTGGGGTTTATTCAAGAAGGCTTCGCAATGAATGGATTTCAAGAGTGGGTACAAGAAAGAGCAAATACTACAGTAACTCAGTCATGGGCAGGGATTCTTCTCTTTACTTGTGGAAGTGAGAGACTTGCTTTCGATAGTTTTTTTAAGGACTTTGAAAAATTTGCGAGCCAGAAAGGAAGATTAGAAAGTGAAAGAAATTTTGAATCAAACGTGGATAATATTAAACCACGAAGAAACTATGATATTTACGAACTTCTTGGATGGATTAAAAAGAGACCAGGTATGTACTTAGGTACTAGCTCAATTACTAGGCTTGAGATGATTTTAAGAGGATACACTCTGGCTCGAAGAGAAGTTGGTTTAGCCCCCACCGAACAGGAAAGAGAATTTGAAGGTTTTCAACCTTGGTTACAACAACGATATGGAATTAAATCAAACCAATCATGGGCTAAAATAATTCTCTTTAATTCTATGGATGAGCGTGAAGCTCTAGAAAGATTTTTTGAACTGTTCGAGGAATACTTAAATCGCAACAAGAGTTCAAACCAAGTTTCAGAGATTTGAGTGTGAGCATCAAAAGGGAGCTTATACCAAATAAAAGAATCAGCAATAATACGCGAATACAAAGCTAATTTTTCTGGTGGGGAATACCCACCTTTTTTTACGGTTAATAAGATTTTACTCAGATTAAGCTTGTCTAGATTTGCTTTTGGGCGATTGCTTTTCTATCTCAGGTTCTAGTTCGATATTTGGATTTTCTAAACTAGAACTAGGATTTGGTGAGTCGATGGTGGCAAGCAACTCCTCAATAAAATTATCCAAAGCATGAGCAATTCGTTCTTTCTTTTCTGGACCACGTGCAACTCTCCAATTCTTAACTGTACGTTCGCTCATTTTTAAAGGGTGAGAGGAATTAATGCCTGACAGGGTAAGGAAATACGGACTAAAGGATGAGATTGTGCTGCTACCGTGTAATACGTGGGAAAAGGTAGAGGGGAGTAACGGTGTATTACATGGGAAAAGAAACCGAATCAGTCCGTGTATTATATGGAAAAGGAAATCCTGATGTATTGAGACAATAAAGTCTTACACTGGCGTAGCCTCCAAGCCTTAATCTTACGTTAGCCAAAAAAACTGGATTGACAATAAAGTTTTACACCAAGTTTTTGAAAATGCTTTAATTGAAGGCTCAGCATACAAAATCCAGTCGCAAACGTACCAAACTCAGGTACGTTCCAGTGTAAAACTTTATTGTCTGGAGTAAGGGTTTATTGCCACACAACATCCCCTCATACCTCTGTCTCTGCCCACGTGCTCTAGTTGGCGTTCGCGAAGCGTGCCGGAGGCAATCGCACCGCTTACGCTTAGTCCATTCCCACTCACTTGTTTACCTCATCCCTCTGCCCACGTGCTCTAGTTGGCGTTCGCGAAGCGTGCCGGAGGCAATCGCACCGCTTACGCTTAGTTCATTCCCACTCACCGAAAATAAGGAAGGACCGAAGTTGAAAGGCCGAAGTTGGAAAGAATTTTCCGTCTGCTCTTTCTCTCTTCCTCCTTCCTAAGGTAGAAGCCCCTCAATTTATTGATGGAAAAGTAAGATTTTGTTCTTGCCATTTCAAATCCCCTCAATTTATTGATGGGGATACAACTTCGGTCTTCCCTCTTCCTTCTTACGAGCGTTAATTGTTTACCTCATCCCTCTGCCCACGTGCTCCCAATACTTCCCTATTTGGCGATCTCCCTTCTACCCCCTAAACGCTTACCCTTCAATAGCTAAGTAAACATACAGTACATACGCTCAATACTTTATACAGCAAGCTTTCTACGTTTTTAGAGCCGTCGAACTCACGTTAATACACTGTTAACCTGCTTTAGCTTTTTCCATGTATTACATGGCATTAGTACAATCAGATCCAGAATCAGGTTCTTGGAGAATGAGGCATTAATTCATCTCGCCCAACAATGCAGGAGCGAACACACACCATAAAATACATTATTTGTCAATATTGAGTGGGTTGGCTGTATAACCCTATCCAAACTTACGCCGCAGTGTACTAGATGAAAATTTCTTTAGACATACCTAAAGATGCCTTTAAGACTTGTTATTCCTCACCAGAAGAATTTGCTTCCGCTCTCCGAAAAGCAGCTGCTATTTACTGGTATCAACGTACAGAAATTTCCCAAGAAAGATCTGCCCAAATTGCCGGATTAAACCGTAAGGAATTTATGGAGGCACTAGCCCGTGAAAAAGTCGATGTCTTTGTTGTAGATTTCGACGATCTGAAACGGGAGTTAGAACTTGGTTGATAGCAAGCCCAGCAAATCTATACTCCCCGTCATTAATGCTTCACCCTTATGACCCTAAGTTGGTAAATTACCATATGTTGGTGACAACGCTCCACGAGAAATTGATACTTTGAGCCATCAGGTCAACGTTATGGCTCCTTCGTGGAATGCTGCACTACTAGCTAATTTATAATTTTTTTACTACACTAGCGTTAAGTGTAATTATCGCCCAACAATTTCAGATTTTCACGGATAGTGGCTGTACTGGGATGATCTACTCCTAAGCTAAGTTCTGCAATTGACAATGCTTTTTGTAACAGTGGTTCCGCTTCGCTGTACCGTCCTTGGTCGTCGTAGAGTAGAGCCAGGTTGTTGTAACTTTGGGGCTCTTGCGTATTTAACGTGCTAAATTCCGCAATCGAAGTAAAAAGGTTATATTTATCGTTTCAACTGATGAGTCATGCAGCATTCCACGTTAGGGCATTTATCTCGTTCACAACGTTCACAACGTAAGCTTTTCGTTCAGCAGCATCCTTGAGCGCTTCTATCTTTTTTTCAGAGACCATTTTCTGACTCCAATGAACTAATAATTTTCTCTAGATTACGCTTCACCTTTTCATTCATCTCGATTTGGCGTTCCCAACCGTGATCTTTAGCTTTTTTAATAACTTTATTGGTGTTTTCTAATTCTTGTTTGTGAACTGACAAGAATTCGGTTGTTGTCCGAAAGTGCCCACAAGTTAAACAATAGATAATTGCTGTAAATAGTCGTGCCTCCACGAAACTTCGCTTTGCCGTACCATTATTATTCTACTACAATGAAGATCCGCTTTTTATTTTGGTTCTCCCTAACCCCACCTAAAATGTAGATATTTCCAAGTATTTTTGGGTGGGGACTGCGGGAAATCATTTCCGTTCAATTTTGATTTGACGATCGCGTACTGCAGTAAATAAAATTGATTTATCATATCGGTCACAAGAAATATTTTCTGAAGCTTTACAAAACTTCAAATATTAGTATTTTCACTGATATTCAATTTCTAGCGATCGCAAATTGAGTTCTATGACCCCCTTTACAATCCAGTCCGCGTAGGCGGACTTGGTTTGTATAGCCGCGATTTCCAATCGCCGAGGCTAAGAAAGATTATAAAAACAGCAAATTATGAAAATCAAAAAAATCTCTCATCTATCAGCCATAGGATTCTCTGTTTGTGTTTTTGCTACTTCTACTATTAGCATTTTTGCCAACATATCCGTTGTTCAAGCACAGAAGACAGCTAAATTACCTCAAATTGCCACTGTTACAAACATCACAAACGGAGATATTTCCTGCTACGTTGATTTAATAGATAGCAAAAGGAAAAAATACCAAGGACTATATGCATCTTATGACATTTGTGAAAAGGAAAAAACTTTTTTAAATAAGAAAGTGCGTTTATTTTACGGACTAGAAAAAGTCAATGATTGTCAGAGTGCTGAACCTTGCGGTAAAAGTAAGACAGTTACCTCAATCAAGAGAATGCAGATTGTTCGTTAAAATATCTGCAAAATCAAAACCAATTTCCTACGAGAATAAAGGATGCCCAATGATAAGGGCGGTTATAATCTGTGCTAGAAAACTCTTTTAAGAAAGCACGTTGGGCATTTCGTAATGCTTCTGCTTTTGTTACTTGAGGATTCTTCAATTCTTGGTAGAATTTAATCATAAATTGAGCAGTTGAGGCATCGTTGACTTGCCACAAGCTAGCTAGTGTACTGCGTGCGCCTGCTTTGATTGCTACTCCTGCTAGTCCCAAAGCTGCTCGATTGTCTCCTGTTGCAGTTTCGCAAGCACTAAGAATAAGTAATTCAATGGGTTTGGAACTTCTTTGATAATCTAAATTCAGTAAGCTATCAAAATCCTTAACTTTGATACGTTTTTGCCAATCTAAAATAAAAGTTTGCTCTGGGTTAGAACTGAATTTACCGTGAGTTGCTAGGTGAACGATATTATAGGGATTGGAATTAATTTGTTTTTGGATGTTTTGCTGGAGAAATGTTTGATTTTCCAACATTTGTGTACGCTGAACGTTTTTCTTGACTCCCTCCAGTTCTACCGCTACGTTATTGATGGCTCCTAAACCTTCCTTTTCAAAACTGGGAGCATCTATAGCACCACCTACTAAGACACGTAGCGATTCTCTCAAAAGTGGTTTGGGTTCGAGAAGTTGCAAGCCAGAGGTGACACTCACAGCATATCTTTCTATGAGGTATCTTGTTCCATTGTGGAGAACTGCCATTGGTAAATTACGCAATGAACCGTCTAGAACAAATACTAAATTTTTTATCTGACTTTCCTCTCGATTTTTAGTATTTTCTAATTCAGCTTCAAAAGGTTTTATCAACCAATCATAAATTTGTTGAGCTTCTTTTTTGATCTGATTGGGGCTGGTGCTGCGTCTTTTTAAAGATTGTCGCAGTCGTTTAACAGCTTCGTCTACTTGAGTGTCAGAAACATTTTGATTTCCATAATGACGTAAGTTATCAGTGCCTGGTAATTTGATAACAACTTCTAAACGGTCTGGTAGAATAATCGGATAGATAACGGCTGCATGAGGATCTAAATCATCAATTTTGACTTTTTCTGGTTTGGCACAAGCATCTCCAAAAAAGTTATCTAGTTCTGCTAACTGGAGCGCTTCCATCACGTCACGGGCTTGAATCAAGCGATCGCGATTGGGGTTCAGATCTCGCAAAAGTAAATCCACTAACTGGCGATATACTGGTTCTACAGTTTCTCGGAAAGAAAACTGCACTTCGGGATTGAGAACGACTAAATCGCCCCGTAAATTATTCAGAGTATTAAATGCTTGAGTGTAGTAACTCACTGCTTTGGTGTCAGTATTTTTGTTGTGATGTGTTTTTTCGGCTTGCATTTGAAGCAACCGCCCCATTTGCCATTGCCAGCGATAGGCAATATCAGGTGCATTTATCGCTTGAGCAATAACTAAAGCCGAGCGAGTAAATTCTATCGCCTTTGCCCAGTCTGAAGTTTTTTCATATACTTCACCAAGCGTTCCCAAAGCATAGGATTCTGCTCTTTTGTCTGTTAAATTTCTTGCTTGCTCAATGGCAATATTTAGTATTTGAGTTATGTTTTCTTTTCTGTCTAATGACCATTTGATTAAATTTTGAGCAAAATTTACACGAGCATATATGGAAGCTCGACTCTTCGGTAATTTCTCTAAGGAAATCCTAATTTGTGGCAGCAAAACTGGAAGAGAGGAATATTGCCGATTTTCAAGCAAGACAGAAAGTTGATTGAGATTTGCTTGAATTTTTGTCTGCGGTGAGATGGCAATATTAGCTGCTTGTTGATAAGAATTTAAAGCTTTTTGAGTATAATTTTGAGCATTTTTTAAGTTTTTCGAGACTTTTGCATTTCTGGCTAATGCGCTCTCAGTATTGCCCAAACTCAGTAAAACTTTACTTTGAACTTCAGGCGATCGCATTTTTTGAGCCACTTCTAGTCCCATCTTTAAAATTTTCTGAGATTGTTCCAAATCTCTCCCCTGTCTGCGAATCTGACCGATATTTAGTAAACCAGCAACTTTAAAAGAGGGATCGGGTTCTTTATAAATTTCTTGTTCTATCTGAGTGATAATTTTATCAGCACGACGGTAAAGCCCTAAAACTTGTAGTGCTAAAGTTTGATTGATTTTACTCCCAATAATTCCTGTGCGATCGCG
Source organism: Scytonema hofmannii PCC 7110 (assembly GCF_000346485.2). Classification (NCBI taxonomy): domain Bacteria; kingdom Bacillati; phylum Cyanobacteriota; class Cyanophyceae; order Nostocales; family Scytonemataceae; genus Scytonema; species Scytonema hofmannii. The sequence goes on along the minus strand of NZ_KQ976354.1, from coordinate 1,896,218 downwards.
AATTTGACTATAAAGTTTCTCTGTATTTTGCCAAGTTTCCAAAGCAGTTTCAGCATTACCCTTAACAAATTGTAAATGTGCTTGAGCATTCAAAACTAAAGCACGAATTTGAGTTATATCTTTATTATCAGGTAAGTCTTTTAATAAAAATAAACTAGTAGAAATAGCTTGTTCTGCTTCTTGGAATTGACCTAACTTCTGTTGAGCTAAAGAAAGAAAACTGAGTGTTTGAGCTTGGTTGAGGGTTTCTCCTCTGGCGGCGTATATTTTTGCCGCCTGTTGTAACGTTTGTATTGCCTCAGCAAATAGTCCTTCATCATAACTTTTTTTACCTGCTTGTAATAACGCGATCGCGGATTGCTGAATCACAACAGGTTGCTGTGCAGTGGCAGAAAATAATGTTGGGATATTGAAGCTGAGTATAAAGCTGAGAGTCGCAACCAAGATAATTTTACGCAAGAAAGGTGCCAGCGAATAGAATTCGCGGCTATACAAATTAAGTCCGCCTACGCGGACTCTTGAAAAATTAAGGTTTTGAAACCCACGTAGGTGGGTTTTGCTTGTATAGCTGCGAATTCCATTCGCTAAAACTAGAATGGATTGAATCCGTTTGCATTTCATAAGTTTGCCCTCAACCGTAGGCAATCCAAAGGAGATAACCAAGTTCCTTGAGGTGTCACCACAGTAGGCTCAGCCGTAAGAATTACCGTACCATTTGCACTTCTAACCCAACCTTGGGCTTCAACAATGTTTGTAGATTCTTTTCCTTCTTGTCCATCGTTTCTTGCACTCCCTGTTTTATCAGATAAAGCTTGTTGCTGAACCATCCGCCAATCTTCCCAACTAGCATCCGGATTGAGGGCTTCATAAGGAGAGGGAGGCAAACCTCCACGACCCGTTACAGTAAATTCACTACCTTGATTAGCTGCAACACAAAGATTCTGGTTAATTAATCCTGTCACATCAACGATCTCTACTGGTAGTTGAACTAAGGCTTGTGTTGGATCTGTATCAGGTGTGTTGGTAATAACTTGACCGCTAAAGGAAGGGTTTTCTTGAGAAATCGCTGTAATGTCATTACTAGATAGTCTACTGGAGTCCAAGTCTCGCGATCGCTCAGCATTTAATAACGTCTGCAATTCTTGTCGGCTGAGTGGCTGTAGTCCAAAAATAACTTGGGCTGTAATTTGAACTTTTCCACCGCTGCCAATAAAAGCATTAGCGGTAATGTCACTATTCTCATTTAGGGCAGCAACAATGAATAGAGTTTCGATAGTAATGTTACCACCATCACCACCAGCTTGTGCTGAACCCGCCGTGGTGGATATTTGACTGTTTCGGCGTAAAAGCAAGAGATCTTGCAATCGTAGTATAATGTTACCTCCTTGACCTGAAGCAGTCGTTGCAGTAATTTGTCCAAAGTTGTCCACACGAACAAACTGTGCTGTCACTTCTAAAGCACCTGCACCTCGAGCGGTATTGTCTTCACTTCTACTGCTTACAGTAATTGCTGCACCATCTCTCACAGTCAAGTTTCCTGTTCTAATTGTGAGATTTCCGCCACGCCCTGTAGCGGGTGCTGATTCGCCCTGTCGGTTCACTTCTCTCAAATCTCTGCCAACTTCAGCGACTATTCGACTGCGAATTTGACCGTTTGTATTAAATAATTCTATTGAATCTAGAGCATTGATTTCTACACTCCCGCCATTCCCCGCACCAAAGGTCGAGGCTGAAAGTTCCGCTCCATCCCGAATCGTCAAACTCTTGGTATTGATAACTAACTTTCCCGCGTCTCCAGAATTTGTTGTTTGTACGGATAATCCACTAGAACGCAGCCCTCCCATGGCGTTGAAAATCCCAATCAATTCCACAGAATCAGAGGCATTGACAGTGATATTTCCTCCCCGTCCTTGACCCGCGTTGCTCGCTGATATTCGTCCTCCTGGTCGAACAATCAGTTGTCTGGTGTTTATTGTCAGTTCTCCAGGAATGTCCCCTACTTCTCGGTTGTCAACAGATAGGGAACTGGGAAATCGTCGGTTATCTCCAAGATTGTCTGCAGTTGTCCCGCTCAGTTCCACCACATCGGAAGCAGTGACTATCAACTTTCCGCCAAAACCCTTTTCTAAGCGAGTCGCTTCAATTTGGGAACCATCTTGAAGTATCACTCGTTTACCTCTGATTTGAATTTCACCACCACCCTCGCCACTCGCATCCACTGCTGTCGCTTTAGACAGTTGAATATCTCCAAAATTAGTAATACCTTCGTAACCTAGAGAAAAACCTTTCTCCACAGCAGTTAAACTGACATAACCAGCGCCCGCAACGCTACCTAACTCAATTCGTCCGCCTGCAGTTTTCAATGTTCCACCTTCAAAGGTGATATCTCCACCCACGAAAGCCAGGGTTTGGTTGGGCTGTACGCGTAAAGCATTATTTGTATCAATTACGGGATTTTCCTGTCTTCTTAAACCCCGACCATTCCCCCGAACTATAATTCCTTGGGAATTACTTGTAAATTGCAAACCAATTGGAACGCTGATGGTTAGTAAGGAAGAGTCTTGGGAAGGTGTTGCACTAAATTGCGTATTATCGGCAAAGTTCAGACTACGAGCGGTACTTGCAATAAACGATCCTCTGATATCCAATCTGGCATTTTGACCAAAAATAATGCCGTTGGGATTGATGAAAAATAAATTGGCATTGCCATTGACACCTAATGTTCCTAAAAGATTTGAGGGGTTAGTTCCCGTGACTCGGCTAATGATGTTTGTAATTCCGGCGGGATTGTTGAAATAAACTCTTTGCCCTTCGTTAATATTAAATTCTCGAAAACTATGAAAAAGATTGCTCCCTCGTGTTGCTCCACCCTGTATGCGATCGCCTCTCACACCTTGTCTAATTTCAATATTTCGCACGAGTGATGAACCTTCTGTCCCTAAAGTATCATCTGGATTAATCTGAGCCAATACACAGTTTCCAGATAAAAAATTGACAAAACATCCTGTTAATGCATATTGAAAAGCGATCGCAACTTTCCGCATAGATTTGTAAATATGAAGTTATCTATTGTTATTTAAATTTCGATTTTATGTATTCAAATCCAGGCTCTAGAACTTTTTTCCACGCATTACTGATTAAGTCTTTATGAATTTCTTCAGTGCATTTATCGTCATATTCAGTTACGTTCTCTATTAGAGCATTTTTAAAAGAATCAAATAATTCTTTGGAAACATTAATATTATTGTGAGCTTCTACAATAGATTCTAAAAAATTCATTTTTTCATCGATTGGAAATATATTTTCAGAGTTAAAAATTTTCTCCTCTTCATAGTACCATAATAATACTAATATAGTTCTTTCTACTATTTTATAATGCTTTTCTCGAAATTTTTCACCCAAATTATTAAAATGCTGAAATTTTTCATCCACTCGAGGATCGGATCTGAATTTGTCGTAAAAACTTTCAAAAAAGCTTGTTTCACCCTTATTGGCGCTAGGATCGTCATTACTTTTACTAGAGTCATTATTATTTTTTTTTAACTTCTTATTTCTCAGACATCTAATAAAGCTTTCTTTAACTAGTCTTATAGTTTTAATGGTGTCTTGAAAACGACTATATGTTTCGATGATTTCTAATGCTTCTTCTAAATTAGAAAAACGCTTACTTGGATCTAATTCAGTCATTTTCAAGATAATATCTTTAATTTCTCCTGGAAATTCTGGATCGACATCATTGTTATCAAAAGATATTTTTTGGAAGGCTTCACCTTGAGTAATTCCAGCTTTCAATAATATCCATTTGGAATCATCGTCAATATTACCGATATTCTTTATAGAAGGTGGGATTTTCCTAGTAATAAGTTCATATGCTAAAAGCCCAAGCATATACTGGTCAGCTTGTTTAGTTACACCATGGGAACTAAATTTATCAGGCAGTAGATATGCTAATTCTTCTCTCAATCTTTCCTTATCTTTATTCCATAATCGGTCAAGTTCTGAAAAAATTTCTTTTTTCTCTAAGTGTACGCATAAATTGAAAGCTGAGATAAAAGATTCTTTCTTATTATATATCATAATCTTTGATGGCTTAATATTTAAATAATAAGGGCTTACAGCTTTTTGTCTAGCTTTAATCATTGCATGACCAATGTCTAAGATAATATCTAAAACATTTTTAAATGAGAGCTTAATATTTTCTTCAAAATATGTTCTTAAACTTTCTCCTCCTTCAATGTACTGCATTACGTAGTAAGGTTCTGTAGAGATATTGTAATCATAAATTATGATAAAATTAGGGAGAGTTGAAATTTCAAATGCGGTTTCAATACTTTTGGCAAACTTGTCTTTTAGACCCGCATTATGAAACTTTTTGAGAACTACCTTTTTACTTAATTCTTTATTTATAGCTAGAGAAACTGTTGTATAAATACCCTCACCAAGCGACCATTTTTCTTCATATTTTTCTTGCCAGCAATCTTTAGATAAGATATTATCTAAAGACAATGTGTTATTTGATGATGAACAAAGTATTGTTCTGGCAATCTCATTTAGCTTTGAGTTTCTGGGTTTCGACAGAAGTGCAGCACAAATTAAGTCTTGAATCCAGCCCTCTGCGTTTGCGCTCTTTATTAAATCGAAGACGATTGTTCCTAAAGATGCATCTCCTTCAACAAGGGTGTCTAAATTTTTATTTAATTTAAAACTTAACATCTGCTCTAGTGATGACTTATCAGGAAAGGCATCAAGCAAAGCACCTTGTAGTTGTTCTATCTGTTGACCGGATAAACTCATAATAGAATATTGCAGGCTACTAATGCGGGTATTCCGCGACGCTGTAAGAAACAGTATCCAAACAAATCTACAATTAGACCAGATATGATTCCAGACAAAATAAGTAGGTCAGCACAATTAGGAACTTCCAAATAAAAAAATATTCAACTTTCTCTTGTGGTGCGGGCGTCCTCGCCCGTCCTATACTAGTGGCGGGCGAGGACG